>NZ_JBICLH010000060.1:0-73589 GCF_043105125.1 Acinetobacter sp. TYF_19 | reverse complement strand
TTCCCAGGTGATGACACTCCAGTTATCCGTGGTTCAGCTCTTCTTGCACTTAACGGTGACGCTGGTAAGTATGGCGAAGAAGCAGTTGTTGCGCTTGTTGACGCACTTGACACTTACATTCCAGAGCCAGTACGTGCAATCGACCAAGCATTCTTAATGCCAATCGAAGACGTATTCTCTATTTCTGGTCGTGGTACAGTAGTAACTGGCCGTGTAGAAACTGGTATTGTGAAAGTAGGCGAAGAAGTTGAAATCGTTGGTATCAAAGATACAGTTAAAACAACTGTAACTGGCGTAGAAATGTTCCGTAAACTTCTAGACGAAGGCCGTGCGGGCGAGAACTGTGGTGTTCTTCTACGTGGTACTAAGCGTGAAGACGTACAACGTGGTCAAGTACTTGCTAAACCAGGTGCAATCAAGCCGCACACTAAATTCGATGCAGAAGTATACGTACTTTCTAAAGAAGAAGGTGGTCGTCACACTCCATTCCTTAACGGTTACCGTCCACAGTTCTACTTCCGTACAACTGACGTAACTGGCGCGATCAAATTACAAGATGGCGTTGAAATGGTTATGCCTGGTGACAACGTAGAAATGTCAGTAGAATTAATCCACCCAATCGCAATGGACCCAGGTCTACGTTTTGCGATCCGTGAAGGTGGTCGTACAGTTGGTGCTGGTGTAGTTGCTAAAGTAACTGCATAATCATCTGATTGTGTGAAAAAAAGCGCTCCTTTGGGGCGCTTTTTTTATTTATTCATCTTAGCAATTAAGTGATTATTTTAGGGCAAGATACAGCATGCTTTAGTCTTCATCCTAAAAATACCGTAGAAATTTACGCACACTAAATTGTCTAACAATCCACCCTGAAAACTGTCCTAAACTGATATTTTGCTGACCCTAACTGCACTTATGGGCGGAGCCCAATCACGTAAGATAAAAAGACGAAAACAACTATAAGCAGTGGATGTCTTCAGGATATTCATAGGAGCAGAATGATGAATGCGAAGGTAAAAATCACCAACCGTGCGGGTGCGAGTTTCCCTGTACGTCGGATGAACTTTGAGTTTGAAAGCGTACCTGAATATTGGATGAATGGTTCAGCTGGGCTGACCCATTTTATGACCGCGCTATCGGCACTCTTTCCAGCAGGTGAAATGTTTTTTATCGACAGTGTTCGTGTGGTCAGACAGCATCCCTCGATTAAAGATAATGCCGAATTACAAAAAGAAATTTCAGCCTTTATTGGTCAAGAAGCGATGCATACGCAAGAACATGAAGGTTTTAATGCGTCTGCGCAAAAGTATGGGCACGATGTTGCAACACTTGACCGCTATACCGACCGTGCAATTCAAACCACACGTAAAGTGTTTGCTTTTCTAGGCAAGCCTGTGGGTATTACACAAGAGATGGTGGATTTAACAGTAACCACCGCGCTGGAACATTTTACTGCAACTATTGCCTCTCAGTTGTTGGTCAATAACCACATTCAAGAGCTGATGAGCGATGAAACCATGAAAACCATGTGGTTATGGCATGCTATTGAAGAAAATGAGCACAAAGCTGTGGCTTATGATGTATTTGAAGGAGTTTTTGGAAAGGGAATCAAATCCTATCTACTACGAACGGGATCACTGGTTGCAGCCATGGCCATTTTATTCTGCGTGCAGTCGTATTTTGTGTTTCGGTTATTAAAGCAAGATAAACAATTGAACAGGGCTGCGCTGAAAGATATTTATACCTATGCATATAGTCCATCGAAAGGAATTATTACAGGGATGGCACGTGAAATGATCATGTACTTTAAACCAGATTTTCATCCTAATCATCACGACACCGACGCTTTACTTGAGAAGTGGAAGCTAAAATTAGGTTTTTAAGCAGTTTTGGCTCTTTGAGCGATGTAAATCGCTCTTTTTTTTTGTTCGGTTTTTAGCACAAATTTTTTATACTGTGACCTCCACATTTTAGAAAGATAAACGAAGATGATTCGTTTAATGCAAGCTGCGGACTTAAGCCAAGTTGCGCAGATTGAAAATTTAGTTCAAACCCATCCTTGGAGCCTACAACAGTTCCAAGAGTCCATGCAGTCTTATCACAGTACCGTGATTGAACAGGCAGGGCAGGTGGTAGGCTTTTGTATCCTCCAGCCCGTTCTTGATGAGGCCAATTTATTGTTGATGGCCATTCATCCAAGCCAGCAAGGTAAGGGGTTGGGTTATAAGTTATTAGATGCCTCACTGGCACAACTCAAAAACAACCCAATACAAGTGTTCTTAGAAGTCCGTGAGAGCAATCAGGCGGCCATTGCCTTGTATGAAAAGTCCGGTTTTCATCAAATTGATTTGCGTAAAAACTATTATCCTAAACCAGATGGTGGCCGTGAGCATGCCATTATTATGGTGAAATCGTGTAGTGATGACTTTTCCGAGTTATTTAAATAAGAGAAAAGTCGAGCTTCTGTATAACGCCATTATTTAATAATGGCGTTATTCCACCCCGAAGGTAGGGTGGTCATTAAGGAGTTTCCCAGTTGCTGTACTTCCTCGCTGCTCAGACTATGATTGAGTCTGCGCCACTGACCATCAATCAACAATTCTAGCGGTAAATACTGCGATTTATAGTTCATTTTTTCTGAGTGCGGCACCCAATAGCCCAAATACACAAACTGTAAAGCGCGTGCTTTGGCGAGCTCGATTTGTTTTAAAATGGCGAAAGTCCCTAGTGAGCGTTTGTTTTCATCGGGATCAAAAAACGTATAAACCGCAGATAAACCATCATCTAGAGGATCGCAGGTCGAAACACAGATGAGCTGGTCTTGTTTCCAGAGCTCTAAGAAAAAGCTCTCAGTACAGCTATGCACGAGGAATTTATCAAATTGATCACGGCTAGGCGGGAACATGTCTCCATCGGCATGGCGTTTAAAAATATAACGCTCATATAAGTCATAATGTTTTTGGGTGGCGTCTGCAGTGCGGGTAATTTTTAAAGTGAGATCTTGATTGCGTTTCCATGCTTTTTTTTGACTGCTGTTCATTTTAAATTCGCGCACAGGTACGCGGCTAGATAGGCACTGTCGACATAGATGACACTCTGGGCGGTAGACAAAATCACCACTCCGGCGAAAACCCACCCTAGAAAGTTCAGACAGCGTGACGACATCCATACGATGTGCTGGATCGAGAAATACCATCCGAGCTGACTTTTTTTCTAGATAGCTACAGTCATGCGGTGGCGTGATGTAATACTGTAAATCATTCAGTAGGGACTTCGGGTGATACGAATTCATGATAAATCCCTCTATTATTCTTTATTCAGTCAGTCGCGCATTTTGCGCTATTGTTTTACTTGAAAATACACCGTCCTGATACATTTTCCAATCGATAGCGGGTTGATTTACAACATCTTGTAACGATTTTAAGTAGGTTTGCCGAGAAAGTGTACAAGCACCAAGGCTTAACAGATGATCATTGACCAATTGGCAGTCGATCCAAGGCAGCTTATTTTCACGTCCAATCAACATCAGCGTATAAAATGCCATTTTTGAGACATCCGTTTCGGTACTGAACATGGACTCCCCAAAACAGCCGTGTCCAATGCTGACGCCGTATAGTCCACCAACCAAGCGTGTTTGATCCCATACTTCAACACTATAGCCATAACCTGCATCAAACATTGCACAGTAGCCATCAATAATGTCTTCGCTGATCCACGTGTCATCAGCATAGCTGCGAGGTAGTGAGCAGGCACGGATCACTCGTTCAAAAGCCTGATTGATGGTGATGCGATAATCTTGCTTTTTCATACTCCGAATGAGAGTTTTACTGGGCTGATAATCCTGCGGACGGATGATGCAACGTGGCTCGGGGCACCACCAGCAGATGGGCTCGCCTGTTGAGAACCATGGAAACAAACCATGGCTGTAGGCTTCAAACAGGGTAGAAGGGGAGAGGTCTGCACCGATACAAATTAAGCCTTCACCCTCGGGGTCAACTTCAAGCGGATCGGGAAAGATATACTCAGAAGGTGGTAACTGCTGCATAGTGGTGTGTATATATGAAAAAAAATGACTTTAAGATCATACATAAAAAAACCGCCTATGGAAGGCGGTCTTTTTCAAGGCTCAGATTATTCGCCTAAAGCATCCAAATACTTTTCTGCATCTAGCGCAGCCATACAGCCAGAACCTGCTGAAGTGATCGCTTGACGATAAACGCTATCAGCAATATCACCTGCTGCGAATACACCTGCGACAGAAGCGGCAGTCGCGTTACCAGATGTACCGCTTTGGACTTGGATATAGCCATCACGTAAGTTCAATTGACCATCAAACATTGCACTGTTTGGTTTATGGCCAATGGCAACAAACAAACCTTGAACATCAATTTCTTGTGTAGATTCGTCTTGAGTTGATTTTAAGCGAACTGCGGTTACACCTGTGTTGTCACCTAAAACCTCATCTACTTGATGGTTCCAAATGATGCTGATTTTGCCTTCTTTTTCTTTCTCAAATAAATGATCTTGAAGAATCTTTTCAGAACGCAATGAATCACGACGGTGAACCAAAGTCACATGCGATGCAATGTTAGACAAATACAGCGCCTCTTCAACGGCAGTATTGCCTCCACCCACAACCATGACTTTTTGGTTTTTGTAGAAGAAACCATCACAAGTTGCACATGCGCTTACGCCTTGACCCATAAAAGCAGCTTCAGATTCAAGACCTAAGTACTGAGCGGTCGCACCTGTGGCAATAATCAGTGCATCACAAGTGAACTCATCCATGTCGCCTTTGAGTACAAAGGGACGTACAGAAAGATCGACTTCATTGATATGATCGTAGATGATTTCAGTACCAAAGCGTTCAGCATGCGCTTGCATACGTTCCATCAGTGCAGGACCTGTTAAGCCTTCAGGGTCACCCGGCCAGTTATCGACTTCAGTCGTTGTCGTTAGCTGACCACCGAGTTGGATACCCGCAATCAATGTCGGCTTTAAGTTGGCACGCGCAGCATATACCGCAGCGCTGTAACCCGCAGGGCCTGAACCGAGAATAATCAAACGTGAGTGACGAGCGCTCATACGTAGAATCCTTTTTTTATTTAGAAATTTGTGGAATTATACGTGAAACTCTATAACAGTTGTGTGAGTTCAATGTCGATATTATTGATCAATCAAATCGATTTGAGCTATATAGAAGAAATATGCGGTGTAGAGCGGGAAAAAGTGGAAAAATCATCTGCTCGCTATACATAAAGCATTTAAGAATAGTGCATCTTTTTATAAAGAAGAGGTGCATAATATGACGTTTATTGTGAAACTTTTGCTTTAGGTTTCGAACAAAAACATTAATGAAGAATTTGTTACAGGACAGTATATGACTGAGGTGTCGGGTGCTTATGCACAGCGCTTATTAATGACATTATTTTTAGTCTCGTTTGGCATTTATTTGTTCCTTGCTACCGTGACCTATACCCCATTTGATCCGGGCTGGATGCATATATCGAGTGATACCTTGCAAGTCTCGAATGCCAGTGGCGTTGCTGGGGCGTGGATTGCTGACTTACTGTTCGGTTTTTTAGGCTGGGCAAGTCTACTTATTCCTATGTTTTTGTTCATTGAAGCCATTCAAGTCTGGTGGCCGCATAGTTTTTTAAACCGCCCATTTCGTTATGCTGCACAATTCTTTATTTTGCTTGCAACCGCCAGCTTACTGTTCTTGTTTTGGCAAGTTCCAGCGGACACTTTAGACAATGCCTCTGGCGGCATTATTGGTTATGAACTGGGACAAAGTTTGTCGCAGATTTTAACCATTTACGGTGCAACCTTATTTTTGGTCGTGTTTACCGTGGTCTTATTGACCTTGGCTTTCGGTATCAAATGGAACCGTACTTTCGCGACCCTCAAAGCAACTCCTGCGTATTTACAAGATTTATTTTACCGTAATGTGCCTGAAAGCGAGTCTGCCTTTGATCGCACGACGCCAAGTGTGAAAAAAGAAGTGATTGCAACGGCACCGAAAAAGAGTGTTGAAGAGACCGAATTGGTCGAGGCACCAGCCGTGCAAGAGGCATCAGTTAAAGCACCACAGCGCGACTATTCAGCAGAGCATTTGTTTAATGACATGGTGGCCAAAGAGCAACGTGTTCAAGAACAACAGGTGGATGTGGATGATGAAGCAGAACTTGAGCGGACTATAGAAAAAGCGCACCAATTAGAACAAGACAGTCAGCGCGTGGTAGCGACAGGAGAAGTGTGGCGTGCATTAAACTCAGGTGAAGATCAACGTCATAAAAATGATATTGATGCTTTACTTCGTGCTGCCGAAGAAGATCGCCCATTTAGCCCAGAACAACATTTTCAAGCAGTGGTGCAAGATCATACAGCGCCAATTGCTGATCCTCATTATTTCCAAGACGATGCCCCTGCACAGAAGAAAAATGTCGATTGGGATGATGATGAAATCTTTGACGAGCTGCTTGCTGCCGTACCCAATGGCAAAACAGCAACAGATGTCCACAGTCCATTCAATACGCCTGAACCTGTGTCTCATTTACATGTGGTTGAAGATCCAATTGCGGTAGCCGAGGTTGTAAACTCAAGTGTTGCTGCAAGTCCCGTTGCATTACAACCAGCGCCGAGTGGAATTGCAAAAGCACAGCTCGATGAGTTGGATGATTTAGACGAATTCCTTGCTGAAGATTGGTCGGAGCAGAAAGTAGCTACTTCAGATGTACGCACCAGCAGTAGTTATGCGCAGTCATCTGCTTTTGTACAAGCACCTATTCAGCATCACAATACCGTAAGCACAAGTGCTACAGCGGCTGTAGCCAAAGAAGTTTTGTCCAAAGAAGCGTTTATTGAAGCATGGCAGGACACTGCTGGAAAACCGCAAGAAGAAGACGACTTCGATTTTGACGCGCCACTGACGGATGCATCAGGCCGTCCAATGTCTTTGTCCATGCAAGTAGCAGAGCGTCGTCGTGATTTATCACCGCTGCCAGGACTGGATTTACTGGATGAAGTTGACCTCAATAAAAAAGTCAATTTCACTGCGGAACAGCTAGCTCGGTTATCTGAATTGCTTGAAATTAAGCTACAAGAATTTAATGTCAAGGCTAAAGTAGTCGAAGCACAGCCGGGGCCTGTGGTAACTCGTTTTGAGTTGGATTTAGCACCAGGTGTGAAAGCCTCTAAAGTTACCAATATCTCACGAGATCTGGCACGTTCAATGTCCATGGCATCTGTACGCGTGGTTGAAGTCATTCCAGGTAAACCGTATATCGGGATTGAAGTGCCGAATAGCACACGTGAAATGGTGCGTTTAATCGAGTTGTTGACTATTCCTGCTTTTACCGATCCGAATAGCATTCTTTCGATGGCAATGGGCAAAGATATTTCGGGTAATCCTGTCATTGCTGACTTAGGTAAAGCCCCGCATATGCTGGTTGCAGGCACCACAGGTTCAGGTAAATCGGTGGCAGTGAACTCGATGATTTTATCGATGTTGTTGAAATATACGCCGAATGAGTTACGTTTAATTTTGATTGACCCGAAACAGTTAGAACTTGCTAACTATAACGATATTCCACATTTGCTCACCCCAGTTGTGACTGATATGAAAGATGCGGTCAGTGCATTGAACTGGTGTGTGAATGAAATGGAACGCCGTTATAAGCTGATGTCTTTCCTAAAAATTCGTAAGCTTGCGGACTATAACCGAAAAGTGGAAGAAGCGATTGCCAATGGTGAAGAGCTGATTGATCCGACTTGGAAAGCCAGTGATTCGGTTGCAGGTGAGCGTGCACCACGTTTGACTCCATTACCATCGATTGTGATTGTGGCGGATGAATTTGCCGATATGATTATGCAGGTCGGTAAGAAAGCTGAAGAAATGATTACGCGTTTGGCACAAAAGTCACGTGCCGCAGGCATTCATTTGTTACTTGCAACGCAGCGTCCATCGGTCGATGTAATTACAGGTCTGATTAAAGCTAATATCCCAACACGTGTGGCTTTACGTGTGAACTCAAAAATTGACTCACGCACGATTTTGGATGCTGGTGGGGCGGAAGACCTACTGGGTCATGGTGATATGTTGTTCTTAGGCCCGGGTAAAATTGAACCTGAACGTGTACATGGTGCCTTTATTGCCGATGACGAAGTCAACCGCATCTGCGATGCTTGGCGTGAACGCGGCTCGCCAAACTATGTTGATGAAATCTTAACGCCATTTGATGAAGAGCCAAGTTCTCGTGGCTTTGAAGATGGTGATGGCGATCCAAACCGTGATGCACTTTATGACCAGTGCGTATCCTTTGTATTGGAAACACGTAAGGTTTCGGTGTCCTCGCTACAACGTAAGTTTAGTTTGGGCTATAACCGTGCCGCACGGATTGTCGACCAAATGGAAGAAAATGGGATTGTGAGTGCGCAAGGTGCGAACGGTAAGCGAGAAATTTTAGTTTAAAAAAGAAAGCCTGCGGATTGCAGGCTTTTTCTTAATCATTCAGTTTAGGCATAGTCATGCAAATTATTGATGCATTAATTCCATTGGTGGTCCTGATCGCAATGGGATATGTATTAAAGCGTTATCGCTTTTTAACGGTGGAATTTTGGCAAGGTGCTGAGCGATTAAACTATTGGATACTATTTCCTGTGCTGCTTTTTACGAGTCTAGCTACAGTTCATTTTGATATCGGACAAGTCTTGCCTGCATTGGCTGTAGTTTTTGCAGTGACTCTACTGATGAGTTTCATACTGTGGGTACTTAAAGCGATTTGCCATTTTCCTGTTGCTCAGTTCGGTGTGTATTTGCAAAGTCACATTCGTTTCAATACCTATATTGGCTTGACCAGTATGGCTTTGATTTTTGGTGCGGCAGGCATGCAAGTCTTTGCTATGATCATTGCTTTTGTTATTCCTTTGGTGAATGTACTGTCGGTACTGAGTTTTTCTCAAGGGCAGGGGTTGTCTTATAAAAACATTGCATGGTCGGTTGCGAAGAATCCACTAATTTTAGGCTGTATTGTGGGGATTATCTTCAATTTCTCAGGGATACGACTGCCTGAGAGCATTAATCAATCCCTAAAACTGGTGGCGGGAATGAGCCTTCCGCTTGGTTTGTTGTGTGTCGGCGCAGCATTACAGTTTAAGGCTTTGAGACATGCTGGGCGTGCTTTGATTTTAAATACTTTCGGGCGCTTAGTTCTTGTGCCTATTTTGGCTTATATTGGCTGTCGTTTAATGGGTATAGCCTCATTTGAAACCATGATTATTGTGGTATTCTTCTCGTTGCCAACGGCGTCAGCCGCCTATGTCCTGACCAAATACTTTCAAGGGGATAGTCAGCTTATGGCAGCAATCATTAGTTTACAAACGATTTGTTTTGGTCTGACTTTTCCACTTTGGATGTGGTTCTTACAGGGATAAAAATACCAGTTCATTGCATTGAACTGGCATTTAAAAATCAGCATTTTGTGTATTTAAGCAAACTTAGCCAAAACCTCTAAGAAGGGAGCTGCTTGACGTGGATAAGCGGCAATTACGTCTTGGATACGCTGACCTTCTGGATTGGTGGCATTAATGTCGCGACCATCCGTTTTAAATTGGGTGAGCAGACGCTCATAATCACTTGGGCGCATGTGTTTAAAGGCATGGTACAACACATGAAAGTCGCCATTCACACCTTCAGGAGGAAGCTGAGTTAAGTAGGCAAATACACGCTCATCTGACCATTCTTCATTGAACGTTGCTGGCTGAGATAATGCCATAGCAATCTCCTTGCTGGTTTAATCATTAAAAAAGGCAAAATATGGGAGACAAAGAAAATACTTTCTTGTATCTGCGCATATTCTGCCTTGATTCAATTTGCTTGACTAATCAAAAATCAGATTAACGTTCTTCAGGCAAATTGATATTCATTTCAAGCATTTCAATATTCGCTTCAGAACGGACAGCCATTTGAATGTGCTGTTCATCTACACCGCGAACATAGCGATTCACCACTTGCATGATTTCTTTCTTCATTTGGTCGATTTTGTCTTGGCTAAGACGTTTACCTAAACCGCTTTCAGACGCTACGATGACTTTCAAACGATCTTTTGCGGTTTGAGCACTAGACGGTTTTTCATCATTACTAAAAAGCTTACTCCAAAATCCTGCCATGTCTACGCTCCAAATAGTCGTGCTAACCAGCCTTTAGGCTTCACCGTAATATGACGGTAAGGACGTTCTTCACCTAAGAAACGTGCCACAAGGTCATCATAGGCTTGGCCTGCTGCTTCTTCAGTAAAGAGAATCACTGGTTTACCTTCGTTAGATGCTTGTAAAACACTCTTACACTCAGGAATCACTCCCAAAGTTGGCACACGTAAAATATCTTTAGAAATGTCGTCAATGGTTAACATTTCTTGTTTATCGGCACGTTCAGGGTTGAAGCGTGTGATACACAAGTGTTTACGAATACGACCTTCATTCATTTCAACTTTTTTGGTTTTGCTGTCGAGCATACCAATAATACGGTCAGAGTCACGTACAGATGAAATTTCAGGGTTGGTCACAATAATCGCTTCATCGGCATGGTACATTGCTAAAATTGCACCGCGTTCGATACCTGCAGGTGAGTCACAAATAATGTAGTCAAACTCTTGTGACAACTCATCCATGACACGTGCTACGCCTTCATCAGTTAAGGCATCTTTATCACGGGTTTGCGACGCAGGTAAAATATATAAATTCTCGATATCTTTATCGCGGATAAGCGCTTGTTGTAATCGAGCTTCGTTATTTAATACATTGACAAAATCATACACAACGCGGCGTTCACAACCCATGATCAAATCAAGGTTACGTAAACCTACGTCAAAATCGATCACAACAGTTTTGTGACCACGTAGGGCTAAACCTGTTGCAAAAGATGCGCTTGTCGTAGTTTTGCCTACGCCACCTTTGCCTGATGTTACGACAACAATTTTCGCCACCGAATCCACTCCTGTTATGGTTTAAATCCCCTTATTTATCATTTGGGGCTTTTGGTGTTTATTTATAGATTAAAATTCAAGCGCTTCAAATACAAGCTCTTGTTGATCATTTAAGTAAATATGTGTTGGGCGTTTTAAATGCTGCGCTGGAATATCATCTGCAACACAATAGGTCCCTGCAATTGAAACCAATTCAGCTTCTAAAGCATGACAGAAGATGCGTGCAGCGCTGTTTCCGCCCGCGCCGGCAATGACTCTACCACGAGCACTACCATAAATATGTATATTTCCTGAAGCAATCACTTCCGAACCACTGTTAATGCCTGCGGTAATAATGATATCGCCTTGATTTTGAACCAAGCACTGACCCGTACGTAAAATTTCGTCATGGTATGAAGTTGCATGGCGAATGACAGGTACTGCCGCAACGGGTGCATTGATAGAAGCTGTCGCAGCAGGAGCAGGGGCTTCAACCACTTGCTCTTTGGTTGCTTTGACTTCTTGAAGTTGCGAGCTAATACCATGTCCTTGCGCAGGAATCACGGGGAATTGAATGGCACGGGCTTGTTCCGCCAAAATTCCTTCTTGTACTGCCATTGGCTGTACATCTAGATCCAGCAATAATTGAATCAAGGAAATTAATTCTTGCTCAACGCTACTTTCCAGAACAACTAACGCCCCAGCAGTCGATGCATTTTGTAATGTTTTACTTAATTGCTGTCGGATTGCATCATGATCATTGGTGTCAAGGGTAATGCGAATCGCATTGACCATTCTGCCAGTTATCCGGATATCAGCCATAATTTTTCCTTAAGACTTCTCAGATTTATTTTTTACTAAAGAAGTGATGTTGTAAATAGAGCAAATCCTAGAACAAAATGAAGGATTGCACTAGCTGCGTTTGTAATATTTTTACCTTAATGCTTATTCTTTGGCTTGATCATCTTTTTCAAGCTCTTCTAACCACTGTTTCACCTTAACTTGCTTGCGAATGGCATCTAAGCTTTCATAGACAACAGACTCAACCAACTGTTCCAAAGACTGATTATCGATTTTTAAATCACTGACTTTTTCAGCTATCAAGCGATAGGTAGCATTGGGCTGTGCAGAATTTCCAGTTACCATTGGTTCCAGTAAACCTTGTGTGATGTTTTCACCGAGTCTTTGTCCGATACTTTGAATTTGTTGTTCAATTCTTCCCCCCACAATTGGTATTAAACGTAGTAATTGGGTGAGTTCAGGGGTATCTTCAATCGCACGATTGACAATCAGACCGACATTTTGGGCAATGAAATACTGTCGCTGTTTCAGTTCAGTGGCGAGAGATTCTTGTAAAATTTCAGCCAATGCCTGTGCAAATAAAGCACGATGATGATCGACCAGATCATGGATAATTTTTTTATGGGTCGAACTGGTATTTAATTCGTGCTTCACTCCATCCAATACAGTAATCACGACGCGGTCAGAGAGCTCTTCCATCACCACGCGGTAGTAAAATTTGGCTTTGGCTTGTACCGACTCAGGAATCACGTTATAGCCTAATTCATGCAGTCGAAAAGCAATCACTCCCGCGCGGAATAATCTTAAAAAGCGTAAATGAGGGATAATTGCTAAAATTTCGTACCAATGAATAAAGGGAAAGAAAAACCAGCGACGATGGTGTCGATACACGATGGCAATGCCCCAACGCACCAATAATTCAGTAATCAAGAACAGAATAAACCAAGCTTCTGTGGTGATGACCCACGGATGCAAATGCTCACGATAGAAGCTTAAGACACTTTCTAGGTGAATGGCATGGAAAAACCATCCACCGATATTGCTCATGATAAAAAAATTAGCACACAAACAAAACAAGTTAAAAATGATGAGAAACACCATAAAAATGTCATAGATCAAAAACAGTTTGAAATACAAACTTTGTGGATCAACCTGATGATATTTAGACTTTTTGACTTGGTTATTCTGCATCATGCATAGACCCTTACTCGGTTAAATTGGAGGTTGAGTATTTGGCTTTCATTTTTTCAATCAACTGGTCTTTTTCAGTCCAAAGTTGATCGACCCACTGTTGGAATTTTTCTCGAAAGTCTGCATCGTCTTCATAGTTTCCAGCGAGTACCCATGCAGGAATATCAATTTTACGTAAATTGACCGCAATCCGTGGGACTTCCCCGAGCCAAAATTCACTATAGCCAGGCACACCATCGGGATAGACAATGGTCATGTCTACCAACGCATCAATCTCCTTACCCAAAATCCCTAAGGCCAAAGCTAAACCGCCTGCTTTGGGTTTGAGCAAATGTTGATAAGGGGATTGTTGCTGGTCATGTTTTTCTTGGGTAAAGCGTGTACCTTCCAAATAATTTAATAGGGTAAATGGTTGACTCAGTAATTGTTCACAAGACTTGCGCGCTTCAATCATATCGCGTGTTTTTAATGCAGGATTTTTCGCAATTTGTTCTTTACTATGCCTTTTCATCATTGGAAAACCTAGAATTTTAAAGGCTTGTCCGACAAATGGAATAAAAATAAGTTCCCACTTGGTAAAGAAGCGAGTGAGGGGCATACGGGTTAAGCCGAAGTACTGATTGACTGTGGTATCGACCCAACTTTGGTGGTTACAAGTCATCAGATAACGACCTTGCATACTTAGCTCAAGATCTTCATCGACTGAAATATCCCATTGGGTATCAGGTAAAATATGATCAATTAAATAATTGTTCACTCCTAGCCAGCTGTTGGTAATTTGAATATTGGTTTCATCTACTTTTTTTGATTGTTTAAACAGTTTTGTGAGACCAAGTGCCAGTACGGGTGGGCCGTGAAAAAAAGTACTTCCTGTAATGACTGAACCAACAGTTAAACCACGTGTGATTTTTTTTAATAAAGGTTGTTTTTGGTTTGGCGATGACATAAAAATAAACCCTAAAATATAATGCGTTTCGCAACTCGTTCTATTTTCTAAAGGTCAATATAGTACGGGATGATCAAATAGAAAAGCACCAAACATTAACTGTGTAGAAATTGTGACGAAGAAAGCCTTGAAAAGGAAATTTTTTATTACATATTGTAAATAAAAGCTTTATTATTAACAAAAAATCAATGGTCTAGATCATCGTTTTACGACAATATTCGTTCTATAAACAAAACACACAAAGAAGGAGGCATGCGATGCGTGCACTAGCAATTTCCGCAGTCGTTGGGGCAATGGTTCTTACAGGTTGTCAAAGCACTGGTAATAACATTGGTGGTGTAGAATACGATAAAGCTGCATTAGGAACCTTAATTGGTGCTGCTGCGGGTTATGGTATTTCTAAAGGAAACGCAAATACTAGCCGTCAAAACAACCGTGCTGCAGCGATTGGCGCAGTTGTCGGTGGTTCAACTGGTGTTTACCTTGACAACAAAGAGAAGAAACTTCGCCAACAAATGGCGGGGACTGGTGTAGAAGTTAACCGTAATCCAGATGGCTCTGTAGGCTTAATCATGCCGGGTAACATTACTTTTGATACCAACAAATCAAACATCAAGCCGAACTTCTATTCAACTTTAAACAAAGTTGCGCAAACCTTAACTGAAGATAACAAGAGCGGTATTCTTGTAACAGGTTATACAGACAGCACAGGTAATGATTCAATCAACATTCCTCTGTCTCAAGCGCGTGCGCAATCTGTAGCAAGCTACTTGGCATCTCAAGGTGTTTCTACAACACGTATTAATGCACAAGGTCAAGGTTCAGCAAACCCAATCGCGTCTAACGCGACTGCTGAAGGCCGTGAGCAAAACCGTCGTGTAGAAATCAGCATCTACGCAATTCAATAATTTTTATTGAAGACTGAAAAACCACCTTCGGGTGGTTTTTTTTATGACTGTTAAAATATGAATTTGCATTATGCATCTGTAGCGGAGATGACTATAATCGAGCTCGGAATGAAATAGAGGAAAGACTATGTCACTGGCAAGTCAATTAAATGACAAGCAACTTGAAGCCATGAAATACACTCAAGGACCCTTGTTAGTACTTGCAGGGGCTGGTTCAGGTAAAACTTCGGTGATTACCCGTAAGATTGCCTACTTGGTGAAACACTGCGGCATTCCTGCTTATCGTATTACCGCGATGACGTTTACCAACAAAGCAGCACGCGAAATGAAAGAACGTGTCACCAAGCTGCTGTCACGTGAAGAGGCAAAAGGGCTTTCAGTCTCGACCTTCCACACCTTTGGCCTAAACATGCTGCGTTTAGAGCTGAAACACACACCATTAAAAAATAATTTTTCTATTTTAGATGCAGACGACTGTAAGCGTATTTTGATGGACTTGATGCACCGTGACAATTTATCCGGTGCGGAAAGTAAAGAACTGATTGCCAAAGCCATGAAGATGATTTCAGATTGGAAAAACGATCTGATTCCACCTGAGCAAGCACACACCACCTGTGAAACCGCAGAAGATGTTCAGTTTGCGCACTTGTATCAATTATATGAACGTAATTTACGTGCCTATAATGCGGTCGATTTTGATGACCTAATTGTGATGCCGACACGTCTTTTACAAGAAAATGCAGAAGTACGTGAGCGCTGGCAAAACCGTATTCGCTATTTATTGGTCGATGAGTATCAAGACACCAACACCGCACAGTATATTTTGGTGAAATTGCTAGTCGGGGTGATGGGACAGTTCACTGCGGTGGGTGATGATGACCAATCGATCTACGCATGGCGTGGTGCCAAGCCTGAAAACATGGCTTTGCTCAATGAAGATTTTCACAATTTAAAAGTGATTAAACTCGAACAGAACTATCGTTCGACCAGTCGTATTTTAAAAGCGGCCAATACCGTGATTGGTAACAATCCACATATTTTTGATAAAAAACTGTGGTCAGATAAAGGTCATGGTGAAGTAATTCGAGTGATTACGTGCCGCAATGATGACGATGAGTCAGAACGTGTAGTAAAAGACTTAATTACGCATAAACTGATGAATGGTAAAAATTGGAAAGATTACGCCATTTTGTATCGGGGTAATTTTCAAGCACGTGCACTGGAAACACAACTGCGTCAAATGCAGATTCCGTACAAATTATCAGGTGGTCAGTCGTTCTTCGGACGAGCTGAAATCAAAGACGTGATGAGCTATTTGCGCGTCATTATTAATCCTGAAGATGACAGTGCATTTTTACGGATTATCAATACACCTAAACGTGCCATTGGGCCTGTGACTTTAGAAAAGCTGGGTCTGTTTGCACAAGAAAATCATTTGTCTTTGCTCTCTGCGGCGGGTGATCAGCGTCTCACCATGGTGATTCCTAAAAAAGCCACCACGCAGTTAGCGGAGTTTGCAGACTTCATTACCACCTTTACCCGTGAGTTGCTTGAGGATGATGAACCTGTACCGATTATTCGCAAGATGATGGTTGAAGCGGGTTATATCGACTATGTCAAAGAGTCTGCGGCGACGCCTGCGCAAGAAAAAACCAAGCTGGATAATATTGAAGTGTTGTATAGCAGTATTCAAAGTTTGATTAACCGTGCTGAAGATGTTGATGAGAAAAACATTGAAAGTGTAATTCGTAAAATGGTGTTGCTGGATATGTTAGAGCAGCAGCAAGAAGAAGAAGACACTGACAAAGTAAACCTGCTCACGCTGCATGCATCCAAAGGGCTTGAGTTTCCATATGTCTATCTGATCGGTCTTGAGGAAGAGTTACTGCCGCATAAAAACTCGATTGCCGCAGATACGGTTGAGGAAGAGCGTCGCCTGATGTACGTGGGCATTACCCGTGCGCGTCAGGGTTTAACCATCACGCTTGCAGAACAACGTAAGGCGGGCGGTCAAATGAAGCAAATGACACCAAGTCGTTTCTTGGATGAGTTGCCGCAAGATGAGTTGGAATGGCTGGGGCGTAAAAAGAAACTGGCGGGCAATGTCGATCCGAAATTACAAGCGCAGCATTATTTAGATAATTTACGTGCATTGATTAAGCGCTAAATATTTTTTTATTTTAGAAATTTATTGTACTAGGAAAAAGAGAATGAAAGTTCAGGTTAAAGTGTTGGATTCACGTTTAGGCAATGAATGGCCAATGCCAACCTATGCGACAACGGGTTCAGCAGGCTTAGACCTTCGTGCATGTGTCGATGCTGCGACCGTCATCGAACCGGGACAAACTGTTTTGGTCAAAACAGGTTTATCTATTTATATTGAAGACCCACACTTTGCTGGTTTAATTTTACCGCGTTCAGGCCTAGGTCATAAGCACGGCATTGTTTTGGGTAACTTGGTGGGTTTAATTGATTCGGACTATCAAGGTGAATTGATGGTGTCGGTTTGGAACCGTAGCCAAACAGCTTTCAGTTTAGAGCCAGGTGAACGTCTTGCACAGTATGTACTCGTACCTGTGATTCAAGCCCAGTTCGATATTGTGAATGAATTTGAAGCGACAGAACGTGGTGCAGGTGGTTTCGGACATACTGGTCAAAACTAATCTCTCAGTGATAAAGTAAAACAACAAAGCCTCTCCTTGAAAGAGGCTTTGTTGTTTTAATGCTGAATGATCATTTTTAGTTCATAAAAAGTTACAACTCTTTTTTGAATCCTTAGTAAAATTAAACCCAGCGTTAAGCATAACAACAAGGACAGCTGAAAGAGCTGTTGATCTGAATAAATTAGAAGTTAGACCTATGGATTTTCAGCCAAAATTTCCTGCACATATTTTTCGTGCCTATGACATCCGTGGCAAATTGGATGTTATGAGTGCTGAGCTGATTCGTGCCATTGCACAAGCGCTCGCAACTCAATATTTAAAGACTGGGCAGACTCGTTTAGCCATTGGTTATGATGCTAGACAAAGCAGTCCTGCTTTTGCAGAAATTATTTACAAAGAATGTCTTAAACAGGGCTTAGATGCGCAAATCATCGGATGTTGTGCTAGTCCTGTGTTGTATTACACGGCACGTCAGTTTGATGGCAACGGCATTATGGTGACAGCCAGCCACAATCCAAAGTCGGATAATGGGGTCAAATGGATTATGCTGGGTGAGCCCCCTTTACCTGAGGTAATCCAACAGGTGGCACGCGATGCAAATGAATATTTTGACAGCCATGCAGAGATGAACTGGCAAACGTTGCCACATCAGATCGTGCCTGAATATTGTCTGGCTTATCAGGCGGCATTGCTCAATGATATACAGCTCATGCCTCAACCTCGACCCTATAAAGTCGTGGTGGATGGTTTATACGGTTCAGCGGGACGTTGTGCCGTTTTGGTCTTAAAGAAACTCGGCTGTGAGGTGCATGCTTTACGCTGTGAGGCCAATGGTGAATTTCCTGAACATGCCCCCGATCCATCTCACGCCAAACATCTAGATCTGCTACGAAACGCCGTGCAACAGCAGCATGCCGATATCGGTATTGCCTTTGATGGTGATGGTGACCGTGTTGTATTGATTGATGAAAAGGGCGTAATCATTTCAGCAGACCGTTTATTGTCCTTGTTTGCGCACATGTGTTTGGCTGATCATCCAGCACATGAAGTGGTTTTTGATGTGAAATGTTCCACCATGGTTCGAAATACAGTACTGGCCCATCAGGGCATTCCAAAAATGATTCGCACAGGCAGTTCTTTTTTGCGGAAATATTTGGCGCAATCAGAAGGGCATGCAGTATTTGGCGGTGAATATGCAGGGCATTATGTGTTTAATGATGGTCGTGGTTTGGGTTATGACGATGGTTTATATGCCGCACTACGTGTGCTGGAATACTTAAGCTTGAAGCAATGTACTTTGTCGGAAGCACTGGCAGACTACCCAGAACGTGCCAGTACAGAGGATATTTATATCAGCACCCATCAGATTTCACCCGCGCTGGTTTTAGCGAATGTGGAAAAACAAAGTCAGCACTTTCAAGCGGAAATGAGTAAAATTGATGGCGTAAGACTTGATTTTGAGGATGGATTTGGCATTATTCGAGCATCGAATACAGGTGAGTATTTTACCGTACGTTTCGACGCGGACAGTGATCAGCGGCTCCATCAAATTCGCCATAACTTTGTGCACATGCTGACGGCAGATTATCCGCAGATTGCACAAGACCTATTAGACGCCCATTAAGGAGAGGCACATGCCACATCAACATACTGGCCTCGACAAAGCACAAGTCCTGACTGAAGCTTTGCCGTATATTCAACGTTTTGCTGGAAAAACGCTAGTAGTGAAATATGGTGGCAATGCAATGACCGATCCTGAGCTTGAGAGCTCGTTTGCACGTGACATCGTTTTGTTAAAAACCGTCGGTTTAAATCCAATCGTGGTGCATGGCGGCGGTCCACAAGTGGATTCGTTTTTAAAGCAATTGGGGCGTGAGTCGGATCGTATTGATGGCATGCGTGTGACCGATCCAGCGACCATGGAAGTGGTTGAAATGGTGTTGGGTGGTAGTGTGAATAAATCCATCGTGAACTTGATTAACCAACATGGCGGTCGTGCCATTGGTTTAACGGGTAAAGATGGTAACTTGCTGCGTGCACAAAAGTTACTGATGGAAAAAACTGCGGAAGATGGCACAGTACAAAAAATTGATCTTGGCCTAGTCGGTGAAGTGACCAGTGTTAAAACTGATGTATTGGAAATGTTTACCAGTGGTGATTTTATTCCTGTGATTGCACCTTTAGGTGTGGATGAAGAGGGTAACACCTATAACATCAACGCAGATTTAGTGGCTGGAAAAGTGGCTGAAGCCCTCGGTGCTGAAAAGCTGATTTTGTTGACCAATATTTCAGGTGTTTTAGATGAAAATAAAAACCTACTTACGGGTCTAACCACCCAAGAAGTTGACCGTCTCATTGAAACGGGCGTGATCTACGGCGGGATGATTCCGAAAGTGGGGTGTGCTTTAGATGCGGTGAAAGGTGGTGTGGTGAGTGCACATATTGTGGATGGTCGTGTGCCACATGCAACGCTGTTGGAGATTTTCACCGATCATGGTGTCGGTACATTAATTACCAATCGCAGTAATAGGCACTAAATATTTTGAAAAGCCTCCTCGGAGGCTTTTTTTAGGCCTATGCATTTTATAAAAATAGTTTTATGCGTGAATGTGTTCGGGTTATGAAGCATTGTGAATTGCAAGCCAGTCAGGACTCATGCACAATAAAACTATCATAAATAAATATGTTTAAATAAGATCAAGATTATGTGCCAACTGCTCGGAATGAACTGTGCAACACCGACTGATATTACCTTTTCATTTCGAGGCTTTTCACAGCGCGCGGGGATTACTTCAGATCACTGTGACGGTTTCGGGATTGCTTTTTTTGAGGATAAAGCCTGCCGTTTATTCGTTGACAATCAATCTGCAGTTGAATCGCCGATTGCTGAATTAATTCGTAATTATCCGATCAAATCACGCAATGTGATTGCACATATCCGCAAAGCGACACAGGGAAAAATTAACTTAGAAAACTCACATCCATTTAGTCGTGAGTTATGGGGACGACAGTGGATTTTTGCGCATAATGGCGATTTGCATGACTTTAATCCTGTACTGTCAGGACGCTTTACGCCAGTTGGTAATACCGACAGCGAACGTGCATTTTGCTATTTACTGGACCAACTGGTGAATAAGTTTGGCTATACCGAGCCAAGTCTAGATCAAGTTTTTGATTTATTAACTGATGTTTCTCCACGAATTGCAGAGCATGGCACGTTCAATTTCTGTTTATCGAATGGACAAGCCCTGTTTAGTTATGCCATTACCAAACTGCATTGGTTGGTGCGTGAGTACCCATTTAAACCTGCGCAGCTGATCGACATTGATGTTGAAGTTGATTTTAGTCAAGTCACTACCGCTGAGGACCGCGTGGCCGTGATTACTACGGAACCGTTGACTCAAAATGAAGCGTGGACAGCCTTTGCACCCGGTGAAATGATTTTATTTCAATATGGCAAAGCGATCCGCCACCAAATGACCCATGTGGAACGTTTAATCCGAGAAGCTAAAGATCCCTCTTTAAAACGCGTTACTAAAGCAGATAAATATTAATTTATTTCAAAATGATTAGAATATGAAAGCATGTTGATAATAATATAAAACATGCTTTTATTTTGGTACATACTTATAAAATAATAAAATTGATTAAATAATAACTGATTCTTTTGGTCGGATTTAAATTTATTTACTTATTTAAAATAAATACTTAAGTTTAATTTAATGAAAATAGTATAAAACCAACCAATTTGATTCACTTTTATTTTTAATTCTAATCGATATGATTAATTCATGTAATTAATCTATTAATTTTTATTGGGTGGTCGGAATGATAATGAAGTGGGTTCCAGAATATAATACTGGTATCGATGTGATTGACGATCAACACCGTCGTATTCTCGATTATATCAATGAAATTGATGCGATTGATGTCAATACTGACCGTGAACGCGTGAAACAGATTTTAGAAAATATTATTGATTACACACAGTCTCACTTTACTTTTGAAGAGTCTCTCCAAGAAGAAGCGGGTTATAAATATCGTGTACCGCACAAACGTGTACATGATTTATTTATTAAAAAAATTGAATCTTATCGTGATCGTTTTGAGTTGGGTCATTCAATCGAAGCTGAACTGCATGAAGTGTTGTCGAAATGGCTGATTAATCATATCCAGCACGATGATGCAGATTATGTCGGTGCCGTAAAAGAAAATATGATGGGCATCATCAAAGAAAAAGAAAAGAAAAAAGGAAAAAATTGGTTTGCTCGTTTCTTTTCATAAGTGAGCCAAACGAGGGATAAAAACAATAAATTTTAATTATATTTAGCGCAGCAAATCATCAGTTTTGATGGTTTGCTTTTTGTTTTTGATTTTCATAAGCGAGCAAGGCAAAATAGCGCAAGACTTATTGAAGGAACGCATCATGCAAGACAATGCTCTGTCACGATGGTTATCGCCGCTGATGGCATTTTGTTTATCATTTATTATCATTGCCACACTTGCACCCTTGGTGGGAATTCAGGTTGAACGTCAGCTCGACTTTTGGTTACTTTGGTTAGTGACCATGGTGATCTTGGCTTTACCTGTGTGTTACTTAGAAATTGCCTTAGCCAAGCGTTCAAAAACCACGGCATTGAATGCTTTGTTGAGTTTGACGCGTGATGCCGATGCTTCTCAGACGTGGCGTCTTGTTGGATGGCTTGCTGTCGTCTTTATTCCTTTTTTAGCGGGCGGCATGTTGTCTAATGCTGCGCAATTATTAAATCAATATGCACTGGCCGATATGACATCGTCCGTGATCTTTATTACTTTGGCCGTGGTTGCCATCGCGTTGTCCTTTGCCCCACGTCTGTTGACCTTAGCGTTAACGGCGGTTGGTGTGCTGATCTCCTTAGTGCTTGCAAACCTCTCTGGTACAGGAACCGCTGAGTGGCAAGTGACGCCGGTTGAATTTTCAGAATGGGGCAGTGCAACGGTATTGGCTTTGGTGGCAAGCGGTTTAGGACTCGGCCTGTACTGGCAGAACAGTTTGGCACAAGTTCAACAGCAAGATGCTGCAAGCAAGACTGTTTTACCGATTTGGATTGCACAAATTTTGGCGGTGGTTGCTTTTGCATTTTTTGCAGTCCAAGCGGCATTACCTGCGTATGCGATTGCCTTAACTGCAGTTGTAGCGGCAGCCGTGCTGTTACAGATGGCACGTGAGCAGTTGGCTCAGCGCCAGTTAAATATTGTGATTCAGTGGCTCGTATTGCTGGCTGCAACGTTGGTGTGGTTAATTCCAGCCACTGGCCCGATCTTTAACATCTTACTGATGCTGTGGGGCTTAGTGATTTGTTTGATTTATGCCATTTTTGCGGGTTGGATTATGAAAATTAGCCATTTACGTAAGTCGATGAACTTTAGTAATGAAGCTTTTTATAATATTTGGCGCATAGCTGTGCGTGTGGTATTACCCGTTTCTATCGTATTGGCCATTGTAGCCGTACTTGGAAAACTGATCTAATGCGCATGCTTCAACAAGTCTGGGTTGCTTATGCAACAGCAGACCAGCAGTTCCATATCAGTGTGCCGTTTTCTGAGGGAATGACGGCACAGGATGCGATTCAGCTGAGTGGCATAGGCTCGCAGGTTGAATTGCCTGAGCCTTTACAATTGGGCATCTTTGGTGTCCGATTGAAAGACCTTCAACAGGTTTTACAGGCAGGGGATCGTGTTGAAATTTACCGACCTTTGAGTATTAATCCTAAAGATATTAGAAGGATACGTGCACAAAATAATCCTGTGGGGCGCTTTGCAAAAGGCAATCGCTTAAAACAATCGAAATGATATGAAAAACCCCTCAGTTGAGGGGTTTCTTTTTTAGAATAAGGCTTTATAGTGGGGGCGCGTTTAGAATCGCTTCTTTCGATGCTGGTAAGCCCGGCTGAGATGCAGGAATGGTTTCTAAGCCTTCAATTTTTTGGACAATACCCTTTGGGTCGAAATAGACTTTCAGGTGTTGACCTTGTGCAGCAGGAATCTTGGCTTTTTTAGCATACGTTCCTGGGGTATAATTGTAGATGTAGTCCCAACGTAGCGGATTCATTGGATCTGAAACTGTCGGGCTGCCAAGCAAAAAGCGAACTTGTTGATGGCTCATGCCAACTTGTATTTTTGACGCTTGTGCTTGAGTTAATGGCGTACCTTGAGGAATATCAACTTTATAAACGCCCAAGGTCGAACAGCCTGCGAGCAGTGAAGTGACGAATAACGCCAACATGATTTTTTGCATTTTGCTACACTATCCCAAATTAATTATGATGCAATTGAGCCACGGATAGATCATACTGCATCTACACTTTGTTGCATATTCTAACTTTAAATTTGTTGAGAGACCTTTTTACATGCCAATTTCAAATCAAGATCTACGCAAAGCTGGACTTAAAGTTACACTTCCACGAATTAAAATATTAGAACTACTAGAAAATTCAAAGCAACACCATTTAAGTGCGGAAGATATTTATAAGACTTTACTTGAACAAGGTGAAGATGTCGGTTTAGCAACTGTTTACCGCGTGTTAACGCAGTTTGAAGCAGCGGGCATTATTCAGCGCCATCACTTTGAAAATAACCATTCTGTTTTCGAAATCATGCAAGACGATCACCATGATCATATCGTTTGTCAAAATTGCAACAAAGTGGTTGAGTTTAGCAACGAAGTGATTGAGCATGAGCAGCATGAAGTTGCTGAAAAGCATGGCTTTACTTTAACAGGTCACTCACTCAACCTATACGGTTATTGTGATGCTGCAGAGTGCCAAGAAGCACTTCGTAAAAAGTAATAACTTAGATCTAAAAAAGGGCTTCATGAGAAGCCCTTTTTTATTGTTTAAAGGAATGCTTAAGCTTGTCCGTCAAACGTGATGTTTGCACTGGCATGCAATAGACGATCACCGCCTTCTTCAGACAACTTGATTTGTAAGCGTAAGTCGTTTGGAGAGTCGGCGTGTTTCAGCGCATCTTTATAGGTAATCTGCTTGGCTTTGTACAAATCGAATAAGGCTTGGTCAAAGGTTTGCATACCGAGTTCACGAGAACGCTTCATCAGGTCTTTAATTTCGTGGATTTCACCTTTACGGATCAAATCGGAAATTAACGGTGAGTTAATCAAAATCTCAATTGCAGCGCGACGTGAATTACCGTCAGGTGTTGGAATTAACTGCTGAGCAACCATCGCTTTAAGGTTTAAAGACAAGTCCATAAACAATTGGCTATGACGGTCTGCTTCAAAGAAGTGAATAATACGGTCAATGGCTTGGTTGGCGTTGTTGGCGTGCAGCGTTGCAAATACCAAGTGACCTGTTTCAGCAAAGGCAATCGCATAATCCATGGTTTCACGGGAACGAATCTCACCAATCAGAATTACATCGGGTGCCTGACGTAAGGTGTTTTTCAGTGCGATTTCAAAAGAGTCCGTATCAATGCCCACTTCACGCTGGGTAATGATACAGCCTGCATGCTCATGAATAAATTCAATTGGGTCTTCAATGGTAATGATATGACCTTTTGAGTTTTGGTTACGGTAACCAATGATCGAAGCTAAAGAGGTCGATTTACCCGTACCTGTTGCACCCACAAAGATGATGATGCCACGTTTGGTCATGGCCAACTCTTTGAGTACAGGCGGGAGTTTTAACTCATCCATTGTTGGAATTTGCGTCTCAATTCGACGCAAAACCATACCTGGCATATCACGCTGTTGAAAGGCACTGACACGAAAACGTGCAGTTTTATCCCGATTCATAATCGCGAAGTTGCACTCACGTGTGTCTGCAAATTCTTTACGCTGCTTGTCACTCATAATCGAGTTGAGCAGTTGCCCCGCGACATCACCCGTCAGCTTACCCTTAGCCACAGGCACAATTTGACCGTTAATTTTCATGGAGGGTTCAACATCAGCGGTGATAAATAAATCCGACGCTTTTTGTTGAATCATATAATTGAGTAAGTCGTTAAAATCCATATCTATACCCCAAATCCATTGTTTTCTTATAAGAAGGTTTCAGGTTGCTTGGCAGCTGTACGCGCAGTCTGTGGACTGATCACCCCTTTGGTGACCAAGTTTTTCAGACTTTGATCCAGTGTGGTCATACCGTAGTTTGCACCAGTCTGAATAGCAGAATACATCTGTGCCACTTTGTTTTCACGAATTAAGTTACGAATGGCAGGAATACCAATCATGATTTCATGCGCGGCAACACGGCCACCGCCATTTTTCTTGAGTAAGGTTTGAGAAATCACGGCTTGTAGCGATTCAGACAACATGGCACGAACCATGTCTTTTTCTTCAGCAGGGAATACGTCAATCACACGGTCAATGGTTTTTGCCGCAGAGGTGGTATGTAGTGTACCGAAGACCAAGTGACCCGTTTCTGCTGCTGTGAGCGCCAAACGAATAGTTTCAAGGTCACGCATCTCACCCACGAGGATAATATCGGGGTCTTCACGTAGTGCTGAACGCAGTGCTTCGTTAAAACCATGTGTATCACGGTGCACTTCACGTTGGTTGATCAAGCATTTTTTTGACTGGTGTACAAATTCGATTGGGTCTTCAACCGTTAAGATATGGTCATAGCGGTTATCGTTAATATAATCGATCATTGCCGCCAACGTGGTAGATTTACCAGAACCGGTGGGTCCTGTCACCAAAACCAAACCACGTGGCAATTCACACAACTCTTTGAAGGTTTGTCCTAAACCTAAGTCTTCCATGGTCAGGACTTTAGACGGAATGGTACGGAATACTGCACCTGCACCACGGTTTTGGTTGAATGCGTTCACACGAAAGCGAGCAATGCTTGGCACTTCAAAGGAAAAGTCCGTTTCTAATTTTTCTTCGAAATCACGACGTTGTTTGTCATTCATGATGTCATAGACCAGTTTATGCACTTCTTTGTGTTCTAAAGCTGGTAAATTGATACGACGAACTTCACCATCGACACGAATCATCGGTGGCATACCTGCAGATAAGTGTAAATCTGATGCCCCGTTCTTAGCCGAAAAGGCTAGCAATTCTGTGATATCCATTATTTCCCCGAGTTCATTTAAATGCTAATTATTTTGATAGAATAATAAGGCTTTCAATCAACTTAACCAACAGTTTGTTGAAAGGCAAAGCAAAAAAGATGACCGAAATGAGACCCTCGTCAATGAATATCTTGCAAAATTCACGTCAATACGTGTTATCCCAAATTCAACAGGCCTGCGAAATTTCAGGGCGTGACGTGGAGTCTGTAGAACTTTTGGCGGTTTCTAAAACACATCCGAGCGAAGTGTTACGAGACATGTACGCTTGTGGTCAACGCGCCTTTGGTGAGAACTACCTACAAGAGGCTTTGCAGAAGATAGAGGCGCTACAAGACTTAGGGATTGAATGGCATTTTATTGGGCATGTACAACGCAATAAAACCAAACATTTGGCTGAACAGTTTGCATGGGTGCATGGAGTTGATCGTTTAATTATTGCAGAGCGTTTATCGGCGCAACGTCTGATAACACAACCACCATTAAATCTTTGTCTACAGGTCAATATCGATGGTCAAGACAGCAAAGATGGCTGCCAACCTGATGAGGTTGCTGAGTTGGTAAGAAGTATCAGTCAGTTACCTCATATCAAACTACGTGGTTTGATGGTGATTCCTGCACCGAACAATACTCAAGCCTTTAAGGCCGCGAAAGTGTTATTTGACCAAGTGAAAGAGCTGCATGTTCACCCTGAAGATTGGGATACCTTAAGTATGGGTATGTCAGGCGATATGGTTGATGCGATTGCAGCTGGGTCGACTATGGTTCGCGTTGGAACCGCCTTGTTCGGAGCGAGAGATTATTCACAGCATTAAGCCTAAATAGGGCTTCTTGTGCTTAAAGGCAGTGAGAAGCGCTTAACTTACAATTATATAAAACTAATAGGCTGCTGAAAAAATAGGCTTAATTTAAACTCATGGATTGAATCGTCTATAGATTAGACAGATGAACCATGAAAAATGATTTCCTGACAACGATAAAAATTGCATTTAGGATGAAGCCAAAATGAAAAAACTCTATTTATTTATCTCCCTGCTTTTGAGTTTATTTGTAGCAGCTTGTAGTAGCACAAATACCAAAATGAGTGAGATGAGTGCGGAATCTACGGTTCAAAATGCTCACGTCGCTAAAAGTGAAAAATTAGGCACCAAGTGGGGCGATGAGATTAGTTCAAACGTCACGGAAGTCAATTTAAAACGTTTATCCAGTAGTCCAATTGCTGAATCACAAGTTCGCTATGCCAGCAAAAAATACGTTGGGAAAGCCGTGAACAGTCTGTCATTGGCCGCTGGAAAAATCAGTTTTTCGATTGTAGATGATGCACAGCGTCCACTGCCTTTATTTCGAGATGGTCAGCAGTATTATTTATCTGGCAAAGATGGACAAAGTTATCAACTCAAATACCAAAACCATAGCAATAGCACATTTGAAGTGGTTGCCAGTGTCGATGGTTTAGATGTTATTGATGGACGTGCAGCATCACGTAGCAATTCAGGTTATGTGCTTCGTCCACAGGGGGAGTTGATTATTGAAGGCTTCCGTAAGAGTGACTCTGCGGTGGCATCTTTTACCTTTAGTCGACCTGAAGATGCCTATGCTGCAAACTCAGATCATGGTTCCATCCAAAATACAGGTGTGATAGGTACCGTGATCTACCCGCTACAGTCTGTGGCGACTACAGACAAAGCCGCAGATGCATCTAAATATGCACCTCCACCAAAAGCATTCCCAGCAGATTAAAGCATTCGTTTGGATTTCACAGGGAGCACTTACATTAAGTAGGATGCTCCCTTTATTTCTAACCGAGAGGTGGTGTCTTAAAACAAATCAAACTTTGACTTTCAAAAATCTGAAATTATCCCACCACCTCAATGGTACTAGCACCTGCGCCCAAAGCTTTGACTTGGATTTGCACAGGAATACGCTCATGCATTTCTTGGATGTGTGAAATCAGCACCACCTTACGTCCTTGGTTTTGCAGTTGATCGAGAGCATTCATGACCATGTGCAGGGACGATGCATCTAAAGTCCCAAAGCCTTCATCAATAAATAGAGATTCGATTTTCATTGACCCTGAGGCCATATTGGCAATGGCAAGAGATAGGGCAAGGGCAGTCAGGAACGACTCGCCCCCAGAGAGTGATGCAACAGAGCGGGTTTCTCCATCCATGTCATGATCAATAATGGCCAGACTCAGCGAATGTTCTAAACGTTTTAAGGTATAACGCTGTGAGAGTTGGTTGAGCTGTTGGTTTGCATGTTCCAGTAAAATATCGAGATTATATTGCTGCGCATAATCACGGAATTTTTTGCCCGTGGCATCTCCCATGAGACCTGAAATTTTCCCCCAACGGTGTTCTTCCTGTTGTATGGCTTGAATCTGATCTGCAAATTGCTTTTGTTTTGCGACATTTTGCTGATGCAACTCGAGTTTGAGTTTGAGCTGATCGCGTATTTCAAGTTGTGTTTGCAGTGCCGCTTGATGCTCCTGCATTTGCTGTTGTAACTGTGCTGGGTCAATCTCAGGTTGATGGCCCAGATGTTCACTCAACTGCTCTTGCATAGTTTTCAATGCAGCATGTGCTTCATTTACTAGGCGTTCTGCATGCTGTAATTTCTGACGGATGTGTTGTTCCTGAGCCAAGTTAATTTGAGCCAGCGCATCTAAATCAGGCTTATGGAAATCAGGATGCGCATTGAGCCAGTGTTGAAGGGTATTTTCTACTTGGCTGGCACTGGTCTGATTCTGCTGTAACTGGGCTTTGAGCTGTTCTAGCTGATTTTTTTCTTGTTCGAATTGATGGCGCAATTGCTCAAAATGCTGTTTCAGCTGTTGATAATGGCTTTGCATCAGCTGGCGATGTTGATCGTGCTGAATGAGCCATTCATTGGCTTTGATGTCCGTTAAGCCTGTCATTTGTTGGATTAATTGATTGGCTATTTCTGTATTTTGCTGTCCTCTTTGTTTGATCTCACTAAGCTGCTTGTTAGTTTCAGCGATGTGCCTACTGGTATTTTCGATATTCAGTTGATTGGTCTTGAACTGTTGCGTGGTTTGTTCGCATTGCTGACGCCATTGTTCCAACTGTTCCAGTTGTTGTGAACGTGTATTTAGACGTATCAAGATTTGCTGAGCGGTTTGGGGGGGCTGCTGTTGCCAAGCTGT
The DNA here is from genome assembly GCF_043105125.1 of Acinetobacter sp. TYF_19. NCBI lineage: Bacteria > Pseudomonadati > Pseudomonadota > Gammaproteobacteria > Moraxellales > Moraxellaceae > Acinetobacter > Acinetobacter sp. TYF_19. The sequence goes on along the minus strand of NZ_JBICLH010000060.1, from coordinate 43,884 downwards.
TTTCTCAGCCTCAGAGAAGCACTGCACGATATGCTGAACTTGGTTGTGCAAACCGTTCGCTGTTTGTAGTAAATGTTCAATTTTTTGAATGTCTTGGATGCATTGTTGCTGGATTTTAATATTGTGTTGGAACTGCTCAGACTGTTGTTTGAGTTGTTGCAAATCCGAGTGATATTGCTCAGCCATTTGCATGAACTGACTCTTCAACTCCAATGCTGTTAGGGTGAAGTCGAGTGCCATATTTGCTGTTTGACTGTGTGCGATTAACACGTGTTGCAAAGTACTAATTTTTTCAGAAAGTTGCTGAATTAAAGTTTGGCGTTGTTCTATTTCAGTATTCAGTTTAGTCAGCTGCTGCTGCGCTTGTTGCCAGCCATCAAAGCAATTTTGTTCTTTCAGTGTTGCCTGTTGTTCCTGCTGTTGTTGAAGCTCAAAGAGGGCCTTGGAGAGCGCAGTATCTTCCAGTTTATAAGGATGTGAGGTACTGCCACAGACTAAACAGGGTTCGCCGTCTTGGAGTGCCGAGCGTAAATCTTCGATATTTTCAGCATGCAAAAGTCGTTGTTGTTGCAAAACCTGTTGCAGTTGGATGCGTTCACTTTTGGCAGATTGAAAGGCTTGTTCTGCTTGTTGGCTATTGTGTTGCACGGCTTGAAGCTGTGTTTTGGCATTGTCGAGTTGTACTTGCTGTTCTGTAGACTCAGCCTGTAAGTCAAAAAACTGCTGAATTTTTTGCTGAATCAGCTCGAATTGACTGAGCTGATTAATTTTCAACTCACGTTGCTGCTGTGTTTGCACAACTTTGATTTCAAGTTGTTCGATCGTCCCGAACTGTTGAATCGACTGCTGCAATTGTTCTTTTTCTGATGCTAGCCGATGTTCTGCCTGAGCACGAGGCCCGAGTTGATGTTCAATTTTTTGATATTGATGAATGAACTGTTCTAGCTGTTGAGTATGGGCGCTGAGACCTTTGTCTAAGTTTACAAACTGTTGTGAGCTTTCCAGTTGCTGCTTACACTCGGTTTGCTGTCGCTCAATGTGTTGAATCTGCTGTTCAAGCTTTTGTTGTTGCTGGCTTAGGGGCAGCTTAGACTGCTCTAAAGCCTGCAATTTTTCCTGAATTTTCTTAAACTCAGCCCCAATGAAATCACGTTCTTGAATACATCTACGCACCTCATTTAATGCAGCATGATGGGTACTTTCAAACTGTTGTAGTTTATTCACTGCCATTTCAGCTTGCGTAAATTGGACTTTTTCACTTTCAAATTTAAGTTGTAAATGATCGAACAGTTGTTGCTGTTGTTGAATACGGGGCGTCAGTTGCTGCACAGTTTGCTGTAACTGTTGTTGTTGGAATACCACAGCACGAATTTCTGAAAAGATCTCCAAACGAGCCAAGTGTTCGCGCTCAGGAGTTAAATCTTGTTGTAACTTGCTTTGTGTATCGAAGAGTTGTTGTTTGCTAATGATTTCACTGTCGAGTTTATGTTTGCGCTCAAACCATTGTTGTTGTTTTTCCAGTTGCGACTTTTGAGTTTCAAGCAGTTTATAATTTCTGTCGCACTGCTGAAACTCTGTCGATAATGCAGTGACTTGTTCATCGGTTAACAGTTCAATATGACCCAGCACATTTTCCAGTTCTTTGCGCTGCGTGGCGACGGATTTGGTTTTTTCATAAGCCAGTTGACCAATTTTCCCAAAAATAGCGGAATTGGTTAGATATTCCAGCAATTCGCCACGTTCATTGTCCCGTGCTTTTAAAAAAACAGTGACCTCAGATTGAGCCAATAAAACGGCACGAGTAAATTGTTCAAAACTGAGCTGAGTAATTCTTTTAATTTCTTGATCGACACTACTTCTTTTATCCGCAACCACAACACCATCGGTGACACATTTTAAAGAGCGCTGCACACTTTGCAGTTTTCCGTCAGCTTTTTCCCGTGAACGTTTTAATTCCCAACGCGCGATATAGCGCTTTTGGTCTTGTGCAATAAAGCAAAGCTCGGCATAGCCATGTGCAGTGCCACGACGCAGTACGGTCAAGGGGGAGTTGGTAAGTAGCTCTGAGCCATCGACATCTTGTAGTTTGCCATCACTGTCTTTTAACCGTGGAATACGGTTAAATAGGGCCAAACACATGGCATCTAAAATGGTGGATTTACCTGCGCCTGTTTTCCCTACAATGGCAATCAGACCTGCACTGGCTAAGGGATCACTTTCAAAATCAATCAGATGTTCCCCAGAAAGTGAAGCAAGGTTCTTAATTCGAATTGATAAAATATTCATACTAAACCTTTAAGCCTCGTGTTCATCTGCAAGGGATTGTTCTGCTTCACGCACTAAGCTCATGAAATCGTTTAACACTTCTACATCATTGTGATAACCCTGTTTTCCCCAAATTTGCTGAAACAGTTTTTCTGGTGTCGGCGGCTCTAAACTTACTTTAGCAGGTGCATTGGGGTCTTGCTCAGTCGTTAAATATTGACGTGAAATACGGACTAAACGATAACGGTCTTTGGGTAGAGCCTCTTCGAATTGTTGTCTTAAATTGGGCTGCGGTGGAACAGTAGTATGGTATTCAATATCGACATATTCACGTTGATCAATCTCTGGGATGGCACCTTGAGGCAGTGCTTGCAGCTTTTCCAGTACTTCATTGAGTTCACCGCGTATTTTATGCAGTTGAATACTTCGTGGTATTGCTAAAACATTCAATTGAAAACGGGATGAATCGTTTTGTGTGGGATCAAGTGTCACTTCAACAATTTGATGTTTATAGTTAATTTCACTAAAAGATAGTGGAATCGGGGAGCCACTATAGCGGATATGCTCTTCACCGACTTTTTGAGGTTTATGCAAATGCCCGAGTGCCACATAGTCAATGATTTCATCAAATAATGTCGTGGAGAGTGCTTCTTCATTCCCAATTACTATAGGACGCTCAGAGTCAGAGGTTTCGCCGCCTTGCATATGTGCATGAGACATTAAAATCAGGGCTTGATCTGCTGTTTTGCGGGCTTTGGCCTCAGCAATCAGTTGTTGATGCAAATAGGCAATCGCATTTTGGCTATTGGTGGTGTGTTCATTAAAGCCTGTAATTTCAGCAGGACGTAAAAAGGGCAGGCTCAGACACCATGCCACAGTATTTTGTTGCTCATCTAAAATTGGCACCAATAAATGCTCAAGATCGATCTGCTGTTGGCTGATTTTATGAATCACTCCCACGGCTTTGGCATTGTATTTGGCCAGTAACGGTTCAACTTGTTCAATTCGGTAGCCTGAGTCGTGGTTGCCTGCAATCATCAGGGTTTGCATATGCGGTGCACGTGCATGCGCATCTGCTAAGAACTGATAGAGTTGCTTTTGTGCGGACGATGCAGGGTTGATGACATCGAAAATGTCTCCTGCAATCAAAAGCGCATTTGGCTGTCTTGCACTGATTTGTTCCAGTAACCATGCTAAAAACTGTTCATGTTCATACTGACGGGAATGGTTATAAAAAAACTGTCCCAAATGCCAATCAGATGTATGAAAAAAACGAACAGCCATAGATACCCCAAGCTCAAAGCGCAATAGAGCTATAAGCTAACATAAATCAAAATTATGCGATGGATAATTGTCGCTACGACGACAATCTTTGACCTGATAGTTGAGTGCCTATTTTTAAGTTGAATTGCACAGAAAAACTATTGAGCGATTATGTGAAAAAGAATGTGATGGGTTTATTTGATTAACACCATAGTAAAAAGATAAATTTTGATTAAAAAATGTTCTTTTAATGGGGTATTATGTAATTCTATGAAATTGTATATCGTGTCGAAGTCGTAAATGAAATGTGAACATCGATCACGGATTCAATTTTGAGACTTTATAAGAATGATTTATGCAGAATGTCTAAAAAATAAGTTATGCCTTGAATAGGACAAGGTATAAGGAGAACATAACTATGTCTGATTCTATTTTCAGTTCGCCCCGTATTGTCAATGATCTGGTGTATAAGACGCTGATTGAATCAACACTTGCTATTCCTTGGAGTATTGATTGGGGTACCAAAAAGTTTAGTTATATTGGCCCACAAATTGAAAAAGTGCTGGGTTGGAAGCAAGACTCGTGGAGAACAGTCGAAGATTGGGCGATGCGAATGCATGAAAATGATCGTGCATGGGTGGTTGATTTTTGTGTGGCGCAGTCGATTTCTGGGGTTGATCATGAGGCGGATTATCGCGCACTGACCATAAATGGAGAATATATTTGGATTCGCGATGTGGTGCATGTAGTGCGCAAACCCAATGGGGAAGTCGATAGTTTGGTTGGATTTATGTTCGATATTTCGGAGCGTAAAAAACAGGAACAAGAGTTAGAAATACTGAAAAAACAACTGGAAGAATATTCGTATCAAGACGGTCTGACGGAGATTGCCAACCGTCGCTTCTTTGAAGATAGCTACCAACGTGAGTGGCTCAATGCCCAGCGTGAACAGCAACCTTTGACCCTCATCTTATTGGATATCGATTATTTTAAACAATACAACGATCATAATGGTCATCTTCTCGGTGATGCTTGTCTGAAACAAATTGCACAAATACTGAAAAAAAGTGTCTCACGACCACGTGATTTGGTCGCACGTTTTGGCGGGGAAGAGTTTATTTTGATATTGCCTGATACAACACAAGCGTCTGCAATTGAAGTGGTGGAGCGTATTTTACAGAGTATCCGTACCGCTGATATTTGCCATAGTACATCACCATTGGATCAGCGTTTATCGGTCAGTTTAGGGGTGAAGACCATTATCCCAACGCAAAAAAATGACAAAATGGCCTTTTTAAAAGAGGTCGATCAGAATCTGTATTTGGCCAAAGAGCGGGGACGTAATGGTTATGTCATTCAGGATGCAGAAGACGTCCAGCACTTAAACTCATATTAACTTTTAAGGGCTTCTTGATCTATTGAGGTGATGGAGCACTGAAAAATCAGTCCTCAAAAAAATAAAGACCGACGATTCGAGTGATGATGGAATCGTCGGTCAAAGAAAACTGCTTCACGCTTAAATGTCGGCTGCTGACAACATTTAAATTTGGAGCCAATCTTATTGCTCTAGGAAAGGTCACCGTACGTATTGTGGATGCCGGTACAATGTTGACGGTTGCTGCGACCTTGTACCCTAATTAACGCACATCAACTTCGATTGGTTGACATGAAAATGAAAAAAAACTGAATTTTTTTTATAATGATTTTTTGGCTGGGTTTAAAGTAGCGCTATGATTTCGCTAACACGATATTTTCTCTGGTTTTTTTTCATATGTTTTGTCTTTAGTTGTATCTGTGGTGTACTCGCTGCTCTACTTCCGACAGGGATGGGAACGGTATTAACGGCTGTACCTTATTTGGTGGCCATGATTTGGGTTTTACTTAAATTTATTAAGCAACAACGCCGTGCGCCAACCCAAGTAGAACGGAAAAAATTCACTTTAGGTTTTAGTCTGATTTTTTGGAGCTATAACTTTGCCTTTCTCATGTTAGGTTTATTTATCTTTGCGCAGGGAGATGCTGAAGTTTGGCAAAACTTTATGCTCTACGTCCAACAACCACAGTTTATCAGTATGGTGGTGATTCTGATTTTATTGATTGCGATTCCGCTGTATGTGCTGACTTACTGGTTTTATGGCAAACAAGCGGAGCGTATGGCAGCAAAAATGATCGATCAATCGTAAAGCTTTCCTCTAAATGCTATAGTTTGAGCAAAAGCATCATTTGAGATCACGCTATGCAAAAAGAACGTGTATTGGTGACAGGAGCAAGTGGTTTTATTGGTTCAAACTTGCTCGATTATTTATTAGAAAAAGATTATGAAGTGATTGGCTTAAGTCGACAGAAAAATTTGCCTAAAATTCACCCACATTTGACTTGGATTCGAGCTTTAGAAGAACTCAAGCATGATCGCATTGATTATGTGGTGAATTTGGCTGGGGAAAGTATTGCTCAGGGACGTTGGACAGATGCCCGCAAGCAAAAGCTGATCGCCAGTCGTGTTGAAACCACGACAATACTCTATCAATATCTCGCTAAAAGAAAGATTCAACCGAAATGTATTATTTCAGGTTCTGCAGTGGGCTATTACGGTATTGATCCGACTGAACAATGGACAGAGTGTTGTAATGAGCAGTCAGCGTCGCAGTCTATTTTTATGTCAGATTTGTGTCAAAAATGGGAACAATCTGCACGGCAAGACACTTCGCAAAATACCAAAATTATTCGTTTAGGTGTGGTCTTTGGACGTGGGGCTGGCATTTTGCCGCAAATGTTGTTTCCGATCAAAATGAACTTATGTGGACTTATTGGTTCGGGGCGGCAACCTGTGGTCTGGGTGCATATTCAAGACGTGCTGCGAGCGATTGAGTTTCTAATGTTGCATGAAACCACTGCACAAGTTTTTAATGTCGTCAGTCCAGAAAAAGTCACCCAGTCAGCATTTGCACAAACCGCAGCGCAAATTCTGAAACGTAGACCTGTACTTTCTTTACCTGCTTTTGTGCTGAAGTTACTGTTAGGTGAGCAGTCTCAATTGGTGCTGAATGGTCAATTTGTTCGCCCCGAAGCATTGAACGCACAGGGGTTTGAGTTTAAATATCCCACTTTAAAAGAAGCCTTGATCCACATTATTCAACCGCAAAATTTAGCCAAGTAGCGTTTGATCAAGCAAAGCTTACCAAACGCTCAGGGCTATAGGCGCTGGCGTCAACCGTTAAGCTTTGCTCCAACATCAATTCGCGTAGCAGTCGTGCAGATGCGGGCCCCATACATAGACCATTTCTATAGTGACCGAAGTTTGCCCAGAGATTGGCTATTTCGGGGAATGCTCCGATATAAGGAACACCTGTTGGTGAACTTGGGCGTAGACCTGCCCAATGCTTCACAATTGGGAAATCGGCCAGCTCAGGCACCATGTCCAAACATGCTTTATAAATATTTTGCTGGGTCTGTAGAGAAGGGCGTTGGTCAAAACCGACATCCGCCATGCTTGAACCACAAACGATATGACCGTCCAAACGTGGAATCAGATACATAACCTGATTCATACACATGGTTGATAGCCAGTTTTCCGGAGTTTTAAACAGTAACATTTGCCCTTGTACGGGGTTCACTGGAATGCTGCACTGGAGTTGTTCGGACCAATGCTGTGACCATGCGCCTGTTGCAATCACCACATGATCTGCATGGTAGCTCTGACCATCAGCAGTTTTTATCCCTTGAACTTGCTGATTGACTATGTCAAAGGTATGTACCCACGTTTGCTCATGAAAGATGACTTGTGGCTGCCGTTTGAGATATTCCACAATCGACTTGAGCAGTCGCGGATTGCGGACATTGGCCAACTGCGGAAAATGGATGGCTTGTTGAAAGCGCGAGGAAATGCGCGGATTGACCTGTTCTAGTTGCTCGCGTTGTAAAAGTTCACAATGCTGCATTGGTTCTTGATGTTGATCTTTATAATTTAGGCCAATGTCAAAATCAGTTTCATCAAAAATCAGCATACCTGTTTCGTGGATTTCAAAATCTATCCCCGAAACCGGACTAATTTTTTCATTCCATGCTTGATACATGCTTTTGCCATATTTGGCGAGGTCATTGACACTTTGTGGATAGCGCCATGGGTACATCGGGGAGAGAATCCCTCCACCTGCCCATGAAGCCGCTTGTCCCGCTTGCTGTTGGTCAAAAATCTCAACCGAACAACCGTGTTCAATCAGCTCAAGCGCTGTCAGTAAACCACTGATTCCTGCGCCAATGATGGCAATATGCATTGCAACTCAATCCTTCTAAACAGGCTGTTACTTCATGTCTTTTAGTTTCAGTGCAGCTTCTTCTGCAAAATAGGTCCAGATGCCATCTGCACCCGCGCGGCGGCAGCTCATCAGTGATTCAATAATCACGCTGTCCGATAACCAGTCGTTTTGGATGGCCGCTGCGAGCATGGCATATTCGCCACTGACTTGGTAAACGAAAGTCGGCACACCGAAGTTGTCTTTGACTTCGCGGACAATGTCCAAATATGGCATACCCGGTTTCACAATCACCATGTCAGCCCCTTCTTGAATATCGAGGGCAATTTCGTGTAATGCTTCTGCGCGGTTGCCGACATCCATTTGATAGTTGTATTTGTTGCCACCTTTGAGGTTGCTGGATGAACCGACCGCATCACGGAAAGGGCCATAGAAGCTCGACGCGTATTTTGCTGAATAGGCCATGATTGAGGTGTAGATATGACCATTGGCTTCAAAGGCTTGACGAATCGCACCGATACGACCATCCATCATGTCACTTGGTGCAAAGACATCTGCTCCAGCTTCAGCGTGGCTTAATCCTTGTTTGATCAGGGCTTCAACGGTTTCGTCATTGAGTACATAACCCGTGTCATCAATGATGCCGTCTTGACCGTGCGTAGTATACGGGTCAAGTGCACCATCGGTAATCAGCACCATTTCAGGTAATTCTTTTTTGAGCAGACGTAGCGTGTTTTGAACTACACCATCTTCACGCCATGCTGCTTCGGCACTTAAGCTTTTATCATCTTGGGGAGTAACTGGAAATAGCGCCAGTTTCGATACGCCAAGTTCAAGTAAACGTTCTGCTTTTTTTAAGAGTAAGTCCGCAGATAGGCGTTGCACCTTCGGCATACTGGGGATGTCTTGCGTCTGGTTCTGTCCCGGCAGGACAAATACTGGATAGATAAGATGATCTGTCGTTAAATGGGTCTCGCGAACCATAGAGCGCAGATGTTCATTTTTACGAATACGGCGCATGCGAGTAGCGGGGAAGGCGGGACGATTGAACGTATAGGTCATACAAATCTCGATAATCGGTATTAAACTAGGTCAGTATTGTAGACCTATCTTATGGCTTTGGGCACATATTGACGGGTTTTTATTGTTTTAAGAGTGAAGCAGATTGTTATGAGTAGTGGTGAAAAAAGCTGGACGGGCAGCATACACTTAGGAGCAAAAGTGGATATTGATGTAGTTTTTGAGCAGTTGGTTAAGGCTTTTAATGCGTCGCCATTTTTTAAGCACAACACCATGACTATGCGAGTCGTTGATGGGCAAATTGAAGCCTATATCGATATGCAAGATTACTTAATTGGCAATGTCGCGTTCCAAATTTTACATGGGGGCGTGGCTGCAACAGTTTTAGACAGTATTGGTGGCATTGTAGCGATGGGGGAGTTGTATAAAAAAGCGGAACCTGACACGATTACGGACACCATTAAAAAAGTATCCCGTTTAGCTACAGTCGATATGCGGGTCGATTATCTCGCGCCGGGACGTGGAAAATATTTTATTGCCCGTGCTGAAACCCTAAGATTGGGGCGTAAAGGCTGCACGATGCGCATGACCATGGTCAATGATGAAGGCAAATCGATTGCAACAGCGATTGCTTCTTATGCTTATTAGTTTTAAATTAATTAAGTGGTTAATATTCAAGTGAAATTTATAGCATCTAATAGGAAGTTGGATGCTGCAAACTAAAATAGACTGAGCAGTTACAATTTATTTTCTCAAAATGTGATTATTTGCTCTTAGAATGCATCAAATTTTATTGTGACTTTCTCATCGACACCAATGCAGACAATACTTGTCTGATGTCCCTTTCGTAGGGATGATGCCGGCTGACCAAGTCTGTTAGATTTAGGAAAAATCAATGACAGATGCCCCAAATACACTGCCAGATACTGATCCAGCCGATCAAATCAATGATCAAGCACTGAAAGCTAAACGTAAGAAAAGCTTAGGTTTCGTGGCTATGATCCTGATCATTGCTGCCATTTTATTCTTGATTTGGAAACTGTTCTTTAACCATTCGGTTTCAACTGATAATGCTTATGTGGGCGCGGAAACGGCCTCGATTACCTCTATGGTGACAGGCCAAGTTGAAAAAGTGTTGGTCAGTGACACGCAAACTGTAAAGCAAGGCGATGTGTTAGTTTTGGTCGATCATCGTGATGCCGAAATTGCTGTAGCGCAAGCTCAGGCCGAATTACTTAAAGCGCAGCGCCAGTATAAACAAAGTGCGGCCAACAGCAGCTCTCTAAACTCGCAAGTCTTTGTGAGTGATGACGCCATTCATAGTGCTGAAGCACAAGTGGCTAAAGCCAAAGCGGAGTTAGATAAAGCGCAAGATGATTTGAACCGTCGTCAGCAGTTGAGTGCGACAGGCGCGATTTCTAAAGAAGAATTAAGCACGGCACAAGCTGCTTTAAATAATGCACAAGCGGGCTATAACTTGGCGCAAGCGGGTTGGGCGCAGGCTAAATCCAGTCAGAAAGCTGCGCAAAGTAATTTGGCTGCAAATGAAGCTTTAATTCAAGGCAGCAATGAAAATTCGACTCCCGATGTTTTGGTTGCTCAAGCAAAACTGAAACAAGCTTTACTTGATTTAGAACGGACTGAAATTAAAGCACCATTTGATGGGGTGGTGACGAGCCGAAAAATTCAAGTTGGACAGCGTGTGGCACCGGGTTCGGTACTCATGGTGGTGGTGCCAATTTCACAGTTATATGTCGACGCGAACTTTAAAGAAAGCCAGCTTAAAAATGTACGCCCAGGGCAAAAAGCAGTTTTAACCTCAGATTTGTATGGCGACTCAGTTGAGTTCCATGGCACGGTCTTGGGCTTCTCTGGTGGAACAGGTTCTGCCTTCGCGCTGATTCCTGCACAAAATGCCACAGGCAACTGGATTAAAGTGGTACAGCGTTTGCCTGTGCGTATTCAACTCGACCCGAAAGAGCTGGCTGAACATCCTTTACGTGTTGGCTTGTCGATGGAAGCTCAAATCGATTTGAAATCGAAGTAGTTGCGCATGAATAGCTACGTTCCCTATGGTGACTTAAAGGGTGGTCGCCTGATGTTGGCGGCTTTCGTCCTTGCTTTGGCCAACTTTATGGTCGTGCTGGACATGACCATTGCCAATGTTTCTGTGCCTCATATTACGGGAAGCCTTGCAGTATCGAGTTCGCAAGGAACATGGGTGATTACCTCTTATGCCGTGGCTGAAGCGATTTGTGTCCCCTTAACAGGCTGGCTCGCAGGTCGTTTTGGCGGCGTGAGGGTTTTTACCTTAAGTCTGATTGGCTTCACCATATTTTCGGTATTTTGTGGTTTATCGACCAGTTTAGAAATGCTGGTTTTTTGCCGCATCGGCCAAGGTTTATTTGGTGGCCCGATCATGCCGCTCAGTCAGATGTTACTGATGCGGATTTTTCCTCCAGAAAAGCAATCCCAAGCGATGGGCATGTGGGCAATGACGACGGTGGTTGGTCCGATTCTTGGTCCGATTTTAGGGGGAACCATTAGTGACAACATGTCTTGGCATTGGATTTTCTTTATTAATATTCCTGTTGGGATAGCGTGTGCTTTTGCTGCGATGCGTCTGCTTAAACCTGCGGAAACCGCAACGGCCAAACTCAAAATTGATCGCGGTGGATTGATTCTTCTGATTTTATGGATTGGAGCATTACAGCTCATGCTCGATCTGGGGCATGAACGCGATTGGTTTAATAGCCCTGCGATCGTGATACTGGCTTTAACGGCTGTGATTGGCTTGGTGATTTTTACCATTTGGGAGCTGACCGAACGGCATCCAGTGGTGAATATCCAAATCTTTAGATACCGTAGTTTCACGATTTCTGTCTTGGCACTGGCCTTTGGCTTTGGCGCATTTTTTGGCAGTATTGTACTGATTCCGCAGTGGTTACAGATCAATTTGGGTTATACCGCAACTTGGGCTGGTTATTTAACCGCAACCATGGGTTTTGGTAGTTTAGCCATGTCACCCATTGTGGCGAAATTGGCAACCAAATATGACCAACGTGCACTGGCCAGTTTTGGTTTGAGCATCTTGGGCGGGGTGACTTTGATGCGCTCGTTCTGGACCACAGATGCTGACTTTTTTGCATTGGCATTGCCGCAAATCTTGCAGGGCTTTGCTGTGCCATTTTTCTTTATCCCATTATCAAATATGGCACTGTCATCGGTATTACCGCATGAAATGGCATCTGCCGCAGGTTTAATGAACTTCTTAAGAACTATGGCAGGGGCGATAGGCGCATCTATTGCTGTCACTATTTGGGACGACCATACTAAAGTTGCACGTAGTGAAATGGTCGGCAGTTTGCATGCAGATCAAACTCAGTCGGTGTTGATGCAGCAGGGAATGAGCGCGGAAGGTGCATTAGGCTATATTTCTAGTTTGGTGGATAAAGAAGCGTTGACCTTGTCGGCAAACTATATTTTCCTGATCTTGGCTTTGGTGTTTCTATTTGCAGCATCCATTATTTGGCTCTGTCCTAAACCTAAAATAGGGGCAGGCGGTGGCGGACATGCGCATTAGGGTAATAAAAAACCGCTTTTAGAAGCGGTTTTTTATTCTGCATGTTATGCAGTTTTATGATGTTTTGAATATTTCAAAACAATAGAATTAAATAATCAAAGTTCTGACTTTGCGCGTCTTAAAGCGGATTGCCATTGTTGTAAGTGAAATTCACGTTGATCTGTGTTCATTTTGGGTTCAAAAGCACGTTCAAGCTGCCAAGACTGTGCAATTTCATCCAAACTTGAAAATAAGCCACACCTTAAGCCTGCCATGGCCGCCGCACCCCATGCAGTCGACTCCTGCATCTTAGGGCGTAGTACAGGCACATTCAAAATATCGGCTTGAAACTGCATCAGCATATCATTTTGACTGGCGCCACCATCGACGCGGAGCTCTTTCAGCGGCTGCTGAATATCGGCTTGCATGGCGGTCAGTACATCAGAGACTTGAAAGGCAATGGATTCTAAGGCTGCACGAGCAATATGGGCTTTGTTGGTTCCACGTGACATTCCACATAAGAGGGCACGCGCTTCACTGTCCCAATGTGGTGCACCGAGTCCAGTAAATGCCGGAACCAGCATGACGCCATCGGTATCTTGAACTGTACAAGCTAATTTTTCAACATCGCTACTTTTTTGAATAATGCCTAAATTATCCCGTAACCACTGAACAATCGCACCTGCCATAAATACACTGCCTTCTAGGGCATAAGTGGTTTGATGTTGCGTTTTCCAACCCAGTGTCGAAAGCAGTTTGTTTTTACTGTATTGAACGGTCTCGCCTGTATTGAACAGCAAAAAACAACCTGTGCCATAGGTGTTTTTTGCAGTCCCAATGTCAAAACAGGACTGTCCAAATAGTGCAGACTGCTGGTCGCCTAATATGCCTGTGATCGGAATATTGGCACCGAGCAAGCCTGCCGCGGTATCTGCGACGTAGGTATCTGAGTTGATGATTTTCGGCAGTAATGCAGACGGAATATTAAATAAATCTAATAGCTCTTCATCCCACTGCTGGGTACTTAAGTTCATGAGCATGGTGCGAGAAGCATTGCTGACTTCGATGACATGTTGAGCACCTTGGGTAAGATTCCAAATCAGCCAACTATCAATCGTGCCAAAGGCCACATGCCCCTGTTCAGCCAGTCTGCGTAGACCATTGACATGCTCAAGTAACCAGACCAGTTTTCCTGCACTAAAGTAAGGGTCAATTCGGAGTCCAGTTTTGGATTGAATCTTATCTTTTAAGTTTTGCTGTAGGAGCTGATTACACCATTCAAATGCGCGACGGTCTTGCCAGATAATGGCTGGTGCAAGCGGCTGTCCTGTACGTTTATCCCATACGACAGTCGTTTCTCTTTGGTTAGTAAGACCAATTGCTTTGATGTCTTTGGCTAAAATACGAGCAGAAGCCAGAGCCTGCTGTACAACAGCAATTTGTGAGCTCCAAATCTCTTGGGCATCTTGTTCTACCCAGCCTGATTGGGGGGTATGTATACGTGTTTCGCGTTGCGCCGTTGCCTGAACTTGACCTTGTTCATTGAAAATAATGGCACGACTCGAAGTGGTTCCTTGGTCGAGTGCAAGTAAGTAGCTCATAAATTATTTTATTGTTGGACTTGAAAACCAAAATATTAGCGCAATTATGTAATTAAGCGCATCAATATGTGTGTTTGTTTAGAAAATAGATCGTATTTTCTAGCAACTATGCTATGATTGCCGCTACTTTGGGGGTGTTTCTGGCTTCGACGCTGGTGATGAAACTCATAGATGCATGTCGAGAGCGCATTTTCTCTCGTAAATCAAATTTGCATTTTTTAGTCGCAAACGACGAATCATACGCTCTAGCTGCCTAAGGGCAGCTTGTCCGCCTCTCCGAATACTTGTGGTTAGAGAGTCCGACTGAAGCGCACGCACACAAGTCCGTATAAAACCAAGCCTCGGGGTTTTGTACTAAATTAAGAGGATCGCGATTTGTACCCTGTTCGTCGGGTCACAAAGAGTTAAAACAATAGACGATATCTAAGCATGTAGTATTCTCGAGCGTAGTGCTGGCGGACGCGGGTTCAACTCCCGCCACCTCCACCAAAATTCTTTCCGAAGTAGTCCATCGGAATATAAAAAAGCCTTTAAACTCAATGTTTAAGGGCTTTTTTATTGGCTGTATTGTCCGATACTGTCCTAAGCGATTTGACCCTATTTTTGCTTTGTGTGGGTAAAAATTGGCAAAATTTACCCAGAAATTAACACAACAAATTCTGGTTAAAGATATGTCACTCACAGATGCAGAATGTAGAAAAGCTCAACCGAAAGACAAGCAATATCGTCTATCAGATTCACATGGTTTATCGCTGATTATTACGACTAAAGGTCAGAAGTATTGGAATGTCCGCTATACTGTTCATGGGCAGCGTCAATCTGAGTCACTAGGACCATACCCAGAACTTAGTTTGAAAAAAGCTAGAGAAATGGCTTATGAACTTAAGTATAAACATTCAAAATCAGTACTTCATGAGGACATAAAGCCTTTCTTTAAAGAAGTAGCTGAAGATTGGTTTGAGAATCAGAAAGAAACGTGGTCCCCGAAGCACATTAGCAATGTCAGAGCATCTCTAGATGAATTGTATCTTTCATTAGAAAATAAGCGTATTAATCAGATTCAAGCTCCTGAAATTTTACAGATCATAAAAAAGATTGAGGCAAGAGGCTCACTTGAAGTAGCCAAACGTACCTTATCTCGCTGTGGCATGGTCATGAAGTACGCTATTGCACACGGCTATCGCTACGATAATCCTGCAGGTGATTTGGTCTATGCACTAAAAAATAAGCGTGTGAAAAATTTAGCATCATTATCTGCTTCAGATATGCCTGAATTTCTAAGAAAAGTTAGAGCTTATCCAAGTGATGCTCAGACACATCATGCCATCATTTTAATTATGCTGACTGGTGTTCGAGTCAGTGAGTTACTACAAGCACATTGGGATGAATTTGATTTGGAAGGGCGTAAGTGGGATATTCCTGAAGACCGCATGAAGAACCGATTGCCACATCGTGTGCCATTGACGGACATGATGATTGAGGAACTGAAAGCTTTAAGACTTACTCATAATCAGGAACTGTTATTTCCACATCGTTTAAATAATAAAGAGCCTATGCGTAGTGAATCGATCTTAGCTGTGATTAAGCGTTCAGGTTATGTAGGACGAATGACTACACATGGGTTCAGATCATTATTTAGTACTGTCGTGAATGAGTCCAATTTATTTAACCCAGATGCCATTGAACGCCAGCTTGCCCACGTGCCACAGAACAGAATCCGCTCAGCCTATAACCGTGCGCAATATTGGGATGAGCGGGTAAGGTTGATGGAATGGTACGGGGAGCAAGTAAAAAATTGGATGAGTATTGCTAAATAGCTCAAAGTTCAGTTTGTATGTTGATAAATGAACATTACTAATATAGAGCCTGTAAATAAATTTCAGTAGTTTTATCATTTATTAGGGATGATGGAATTCAATTTTATTTTTTGTCAGGCTTCTTTAGCGAATTCATTTAAAGGCTATTTATTCACTTTTTATAGTAAAAGTGCTCAGATAGATATCCTATCGTTCGTATTGTGAAGAAATTATCTTATAAGATTTGACTTCAAAAATTACATATCGCGCTCTAAAGTCAAGTCTTTAAAATGAGCACTGTGCAATATAAAAATCATTCAAATGCACTAAAAAACAGTTTGTGAGAGAGGAATAGTAGATGAATACACGATCTACCATTATGGATACCAATAGCTTCCGTGCCGAGCATGCGAGTGCACTAGATTCTGAAACCCGAAAACTGACCGATCGACGTAGTCAAAATTTAGGCGAATCTTACCGCCTGTTTTATCGAAACCCTGTGCATCTCGTAAAAGGTCAAGGGCAGTATCTTTGGGATGCCGCAGGCAATCAATATTTGGATGCTTATAACAATGTTGCCAGTATTGGGCATTGTCATCCTGCGGTCATCAATGCTGTCAATGAACAAATGCAGATGTTAAATACACATACTCGTTATTTACATGAGCGCATTTTAGATTATACCGACGAGCTTTTAGCGACCACACCGACTGAAATTAACAAAGCCATGTATATGTGTACGGGTTCTGAGGCGAATGATTTGGCTATTCGTATTGCCCGTGAATACAGTGGTGGTACGGGCATTATTGTGTCTCAAGAAGCCTATCATGGTACTAGTGATCTTACTTCGGGCTGTTCGCCTGCGCTTGGTACAGGACAGACCTTAGCTGCTACAACTCGTTTGGTGTCAGCACCTGATCAATATCGTTTTGAGGGCGAAGATTTAGGTGACTGGTTCGCCGCGCAAATTCAAGCACAAATTGATGATATGAATGCCAATGGCATTAAGTTTGCGGGCTTCTTAGCCGATTCCATTTTTTCATCAGATGGGGTAATGCCAAATCCTATTGGTTTCCTGAAAAAAGCAGTGGATGTAGTGCATGCCAATGGTGGTATTTTCATTGCTGATGAAGTACAGCCTGGTTTTGCTCGTACAGGCGATTCTTTTTGGGGTTTTGGGCGTCATGGTGTGGTGCCCGACATCATTACCACAGGCAAGCCTATGGGCAATGGTATTCCAGTATCAGGTTTACTCGCGAAAGATCATGTGTTGTCTGCCTTTAGTCAAAAAATCCCTTATTTCAATACCTTTGGGGGGAATCCTGTGGCGATGGCAGCGGCGCAGGCCGTGCTGAAAACTATTCAAGAAGAAGAGTTACAAGCCCATAGTCAGCGCCTTGGTGGTCTACTTTTGACAGAATTGCGTAAGCTGATGGAAAAGTATGACTGTGTTGGTGATGTGCGTGGTGCTGGTTTATTTATTGGTTTCGAATTGGTACAAGATCGTTTCACCAAAATGCCTGATAAAGCTCTGGCACTGGATTTGATTGAAGAATTGCGTAATACGCATCGTGTGCTGACCTCTGTTGCGGGACCATATGGCAATGTCTTGAAGTTACGTCCACCATTGGTGTTCCAAGAAAAGGATATTGATTGGTTGGTTGGAGCGTTGGATCAAGCCTTAAGTAAACTGCAAAAATAAACTTAAATGTCATACATATTTAACCCCGCTCAATGAGCGGGGTTTCTTTTTTATTGATGTCTTACCACTTAATGTCGTAATTGGCGTGGTGTACAGCCAAACCAACGCTTGAATGCACGGGAAAAGGCACTGACTTCGGAATAGCCTAATAAAAATGCTACTTCAGAAATCGGTAAATTCTTCTGTTGAATATAGTGTTTGGCCAGTTCATAACGAACTTGATCAATTAGTTGAGTAAAGGTGATGTCATGTGATTTTAAGCGCCGTGATAAGGTACATGGACTCATATGTAAATCTAGTGCAACTTTTTCCAAGTTGGGTTCACCATGAATCAAATCTTGCTGAATGTGTGCACGGACTTGATTGGTTAAACTTTGTGACTGCGATTGCGTATTCAGAATTTTTAAAGTGTCGAGCATCATGGTGAGCAGCAACGGGTCTGACTGTGGCATTGCGGTTTTAAGGTCTGATTTGGCAATCAAAATTGAATTGAATGGCTGATCAAAAAACACTGATGCATTAAACAGTTTACTGTGTTCTTGCCAAAACTCGGGACGTGGGTGTTCAAAATGAATTTCGCGTGGTGAATAGTGTGTGCCCAAGACTTCACGAATTACATTCATAAACATGCCCACTGTGAGTTCGGCATCTTGTCGTCGCGATAAAATTGCACCATGCTGGACTTGGTAGTCGAAACGATAGGCATCATTGACTTCAACCATACGGCATAAAGTATCTTTTTGATGCAGATTAAAATGTGAGGTCATGTTCTTTAATGCATCTTCCAGCGATGCTGAACATAAACCAATATAGCCAATCAGTCCTAAAGCTTTGGGATGAAATTGCTGTCCATAATGCAGTCCGAAATTATCGCAATGTGATAGTTTTGCGGATTGTTCCAAGACTTCGCAATAATTGGTGAGTTGCAAACTGAGGGTGGGGCTGAGCAATAATTCAGGATTAATACCACTGATCCCAAAAATGCGATCGACATCGGCACCTTTCTGCAGAATAAAGTCACTTAGGCCTGTCGCGGCAGCTGATAAAATGCCTTGGTTGCTGATGTCTTGAGCGTTGATGGAGAGAGGATTAAATTGAATCATGCATAGCCTCTTTTAATACAGAACCGATATTGTTCTAAATTAAGCAAGAGCTATGCCATTCAATGCTTTACGGTTTGGTTCTGCCTACAGGTATTTTTTATATACCTGCTGGAATTTGGTTGTTAAGATATTTTTTGCAAAGTCGCACAGTTTCATCCGACCATTGCGCTCCCAAACTTTTGGCCATGTCGGTATAGGCATGTGAACCGAACCAAGCCATCAATTGGATTCTACGTTGCATAATAAAGGTGGGAACCAACGCATACTCTTCTGCACTCACATGCCCAATTTTTTCATAACCATTCAACCATTGTTCGACCCACTTGGGTGCAGCAGTATAGTGTTCATTAAAACTAATTGCTGCAGCTAAGTCATGCATAAACCAGCCCATGCCGCAGTCGTCAAAATCAATCACACCCACCTTTTTTTCATTCAACAACAGATTGGTAAGTCTGAGGTCAGCATGGATCAGCCCATAGTGATCTTTGGACTTCCCAAATTGATTTAGCTCGGTGGCAACACGGCAAATTGCCTCATCAATCACGGCATGATCTACCGATTTTAACTGTGGGGCATGACGCCAGTCACCCCAATGTCCATCGGCAAAAACCATACTTTCATGATCCCAAACAATACGTTGGAAGTCGGCTGGCATCTCCCATGTTTTACTGTGCAGGTGCAGTTGTGCTGTGATTTCACCCAACTGCTTAAAATCACATGGATCGACATTATCTGCTGTAGGCATTACACCTTTCACCCAATGAAAGAGCACTGCATGCCTTGAAATATCTGGACTGAGTGCCAAAGTTTGGACTTTATCTCCATGACAGTCGGCAATGGCAATCGGCACCGCGATGCCATGCGCATTTAACGCATCTAACCATGCTAGTTCACTTTCGATTTGTTGTTTGGAATGATAATTGGGACGATGAATGCGTAGTGCATATTGTTGTTGAGCGGTTTTCACAACAAAGGTGGCATTTTCAGATTGGCAGAGTAATTTGATCTCGCCTTGATAGCATGCTGGATAGGTTTGCATGGCTTTTTTTGCCAATTCGTAGAGTTGTTGAATGCTTAAATATTCATTTTGTTGGACGCTCATGTTGTACTCCTTTTCATGCTGATCTTGGGTGCGGAGTCCCAGACTTTGAGCTGATCTTATAAAAGAAAAAAAAGAGCAACTTGACTTCAAGCGACTATGCTCATGATTTATTGTCAAGTTTAAAGCCGATATTTCACCGATATTAAAGTGGTCGAATTTGGTGAAAAGGTGATCGAGCATCATGAAAAATGAAATGATAATGACGGAGAGTGTCGCAGATAACACCGAATATTTTGCCCAACGCCAACTGAAAAAGGGTGCCGTCGGTTGGTTACTGTTGGTGGGGTTAGGGGTGTCTTATGTGATTTCGGGTGACTTCGCAGGTTGGAATTTTGGTATTGCGCAAGGTGGTTGGGGCGGATTATTTGTTGCTACGATTGTAGTGGCATTTATGTATCTATGCATGAGCTTGTCGATGTCAGAAATGTCGACCATGCTGCCAACAGCAGGCGGGGGCTATAGTTTTGCGAGAGTGGCGTTTGGGCAATTTGGTGGTTATCTTACAGGGACTGCAATTCTGATTGAATATGCAGTCGCACCTGCCGCAATTGCTGTTTTTATTGGCAATTATTGTGAAGCTTTATTTGGCATAGGTGGCTGGCCGATTTATCTGTTTTGCTATGTGTTTTTCATGGCAATTCATTTAAAAGGTGCAGGTGAGGCTCTGAAAATAATGTTTGGCATTACCGCAATTGCTTGTGTGGCGCTGTTGGTGTTTATAGTGGCAATGGTTCCACACTTTAATGCTGCCAATTTATTTAATATTGCAGTAATGCCAAATACTGCGGGGGCGAGTTCATTTTTGCCTCTCGGTTACATGGGCATTTGGGCTGCTGTCCCGTTTGCAATCTGGTTTTTCCTTGCAGTTGAGGGCGTGCCTTTGGCTGCTGAAGAAGCCAAAGATCCAGTCAAATCTTTACCACGTGGTTTAATTGGTTCAATGTTGATTCTGGCTGCATTTGCCCTGCTGATTTTGTTTTTAAGTGCTGGTGCGATGGGTGCAGAGCAAGTGAAAAACTCAGGAGCACCATTGGTTGATGCATTAATTGCAGTCTATGGACAGCATTCATGGATTGCCAGTTTTGTGAATTTTGTGGGATTAGCAGGTTTAGTAGCAAGCTTCTTCTCGATTATTTATGCTTATTCGCGTCAAGTGTTTGCCCTATCGCGTGCGGGTTATTTACCGAAAATATTATCGCTCACCAATAATAAACATGCGCCGAAATGGGCGATTGTGATTCCTGGGGTAATTGGCTTTGTATTGTCATTAACGGGTGAAGGAGATTTGCTGATTTTGATTGCGGTGTTTGGTGCCACCATTTCTTATGTGTTGATGATGATGTCGCATATTAAATTACGTTTTTCCCGTCCAGATTTAGCACGACCATATAAAACACCCGGCGGCATCGTCACTTCAAGTATTGCATTGGTTTTGGCCTGTGCTGCAGTGGTGGCTGGTTTAATGGTTAATCCAAAAGTATGGTGTTTGGCAGCGCTAATTTATGGTTTATTCATTCTGTATTATCTGCTGTATAGCAGACATCATCTGGTGGAAGGCACGCCTGAACAAGAGTTTGCATCTATTGAAATCAGAGATGAATAGTTGAGTGAAATTTACCTAATTTTTAAGAATATCAATCCCATTTTTAATGGGCTTGATATTCTTAAATGCTCATTAAATTATTTATGGATTGATTCAACGACATTAGCTGTCAGGTATAAATAATCATCTTCGGCATTGTATATCGTTGACGAGCATGATGATTGAAGAACGGCTTTGTTGCATAAATATGTAAGCATCTGATTTAAATAGATTTAATTTTGGATCAAAAAATAATCAAAACTTTTAAAATCATATAGTTATGAAATCTTTGTGCAACAAAGCCATTGTAAACTGTAATTTTAGAAACAGATATGAATATTATTAACTTCCTTTAAAAATAATAGTACCATTGGAGGTTGTAAAAGGCTTTGTTGCATAAAGATTAGGAAGATAAAACTATCCCAAGTATTCCAAATTTAAGAGACAACTTGGGTATGAGGGCGACCTAATTCTGTGAATCTATTCAAGACGGCCACACGTGCACGAATCTCATTCACCTGACTTGGAAAACTCCTTGCTGTTAATTAATCGCCTAATAATTTGATGCAATACATCTTGGTTTCAACCAAACTTCGACGATGATATCCTGTCCATTTTTTCCATAGCGTCCTACCTATATGTTTAACAGTACGAAGTAATTCATTTCGCTCTAGCGAGCTGGTCTTTTTATCTTTCCATGGCTTCGCATTTTTTCTAAGTGGAATCACCGCATGTGCATCTAGATCTGAAATGACTTGTCGGCAGTGCTTTGTGTCATAAGCTCCATCGGTATAAACAGAGTCAATCTGCTCATCTTGTGGAATTTGATCGAGTAAGTCACCAAGTACCTGTGAATCACTTACGTTGTTTATTGTATGAACCGTACCGGGTTTGTCGGAGACTTTTTGTTTAAGTTAGGCCACCTGACCTAACGGGTTAATTTTATCATAGTACATCGCTTCAAAATCAAAAGGTGATACATAACCTAGTGAACTATGTATACGTTCTTTATTGAACCAATCTACCAAATTTAATGTGGCAAGTTGTATATCACCCAAACCACGCCAATCTGCTTTTAAATATTCAATCACCTCTGTTTTGTACAACCCATTCACTGTTTCAGCCAATGCATTATCGTATGAATCCCCCGTAGTGCCGACTGATGCTCGTAAATTCGCTGCTTCTAAACGGTTGGTATAGCGAATTGAAAGATACTGTACGCCTCTGTCACTATGATGAATCACGTTATTTGGCATTCCTCGATCATGCAATGCCTGCTCAAGTGCAGCGAGCACCATGTCGGTATTCATCCGTGTTGATACTTTCCATCCAACAATTGCTCGTGAGAACACATCAATAATAAATGCGGTATAGACCCAGCCTGAATTGGTTTGAATATACGTGAAGTCGGCCACCCACAAGTGATCAGGATGATCAGCTTTAAAATTGCGTTTTACTAAATCATCTGCTGATTTTTGATCATCTCGGCTACGCGTTGTTTGTTTATTCTTACCACGCCAAACACCTTGTATACCTAGCTGTTGCATCAATCGAGCAACTGTACAACGTGCAATAACATAGCCTTCGTGTCTTAGTTTTTGCCAGACTTTGCGCACACCATAACGACCTGAACTTTCTTTCCAAATACGTTTAATCTGTTCAGCATGATGTTGATCATGTAGATCTCGTTTCGCTCGATGTTCCCTTGCGAAGCAATGCTTCTCATCGCAGAGATCTAGAGTCCGGTAATAAGTTGAAGGTGCGATAGGTAAAATCCTACAAATCGCCTCGACTCCGTACGGCTCTTTATTATTATGGATAAAATCCATCATTATTTGTGTGGGCGGTCGAGCTCCGCCTGGGCGAAAAAAGCGGCTGCTTTACGCAGAATTTCATTGGCACGCTTTAATTCTTTGATTTCACGTTCCATTTACTTCATTTTTTCTTGATCAGAGATCTGTTGTACTTTGATAGGATTTTGCTCATCTAAATGCTTTTGATGCCAAGCACGAAGTGTTTCAGGAGTACAACCAATCTTAGGCGCAATAGCTGTGATCGCAGCCCAATTAGATGGATAGTCTTTTTCAGATTCAATCAATAATTGAACCGCTCTTTCTCTGATTTCAGGGGTATATTTTAATTTGGTCATCGGAACATTCTCTCAGAATACTGAGTCTCCGACAAACCCGGTACGGTTCAGTAAGCTGAATAGCACGTATTTGCAGAGTTTCAGCATCTATCCCAATATGAAGTTTTCTCCATTGGCGACGATATTCAGGCTGATGTTTCTTTCGTTTCCATTCACCTTCACCTAAAAACTTCAAACCAGTGGAGTCCACGAGTAGGTGAAGTCCATCGTTACTTTTCTGATAATTAATCGAAATATCAATATGCTTTTGTCTTCTACAAAGCGTGGTGTAATCTGGAGCTGCCCAATCTAACCCGCAAAGTTTAATCAGGCTCTGAACAAAACCTGTGACCATACGTAAAGAGAGTCTGAATAGAGATTTCATCATTAAACAGCATTGAATAGCGGTGTCAGAGTAAGTTTGATTTCGACCATGTTTGCCTTGTGGTTGTACATACCATTGTGTTTTTGGATCGAACCAAATGGCAATATTCCCACGATTAATGAGAGCTCGGTTATATGCGGGCCAATTGGTTGTGCGATAGATTTTGTGTGTAGGCTTCTTCATTTGGAAATTATATTGCCGAAGAAGCCCTTAAGAACAGCTTTGTGCAATAAAGCCCAATCGAATTAGACGGCATTCTGCAAATGGCTGGTTAAGCCCTGAAGCTTTTGAACAGAATTATTTTAAGAATTTAGAGGGATCGATTGTCCATGATACTGTCTAGGATCAGAATAAATTTAAATCCCCAATACAACTTGATATGATTTAAATCCATTAAGCACAGCCTCAGAAACTAATTGGATAAATGCTTCAGTTTTACCATAAGCCATCCATTGATCTAAAGCTTCATAGTAAGCCAAACGATTTTCTACTGTAATCACACAAGGCGGATATCCAGCTTTAAGTAATTCGAGATTCATCAATAAGCGTGATGTACGACCATTCCCATCAATAAATGGATGAATGCCTACAAAGTCTGCATGTACTTTAGCTGCACGTTCAATAGGATGTAGCTTATGTGCCTCAGTATTGTACCAATCGACAAGCTGAGCCATTTTATCATTCAACAGTGTATAGTCGGGTGGGTTAGTCGTAGCACCTGAAATCAACACGTTTTGTTGGCGATAACGTCCTGCATTGTCATCATCGATATTTTTTAGAATGAGTTGATGGATATTACGAATCTGCCATTCAGAAAAAGGTTCTTCTTTACGAATAATATCTTCAACATAATAGATCGCATTTCTATGGTTAATTGCCTCGAAATGTTCTCGTAATGTTTTTCCACCAACGGTAATGCCTTCCAAAACCACTTTTGTTTCTAGCAATGTCAGTGTATTGCCTTCAATTGCATTTGAATGATATGTCCAGCGAACAATAAGATCTTCTTGTAGATTTTTTACAATTGCAGGAGAAAGAGGACGATGCTGATCTAATTTTGTTTTTAAAGCATCTATATTGTCAAACATAACTTTCACCCTGAAGTTGTACTCTTGAATGATACATGAAAAAAACAAATATAAAAAAGTAATGTTATAACATATCTTTTAATATTGAATGCGTACGTGTTAAAATCGGGACACCATTTCAAATCCTGTTAATGGATTTGAACAAAATAAATTTTGTGATTCAATGCACTAAATCTAATTTGGGTAAAAAATGGGTACAGGAAAAATGCTATTGGCTTTATGGTTCACTAAATCAATAGCTTAGGAGTTGAGTTCAATTGACACCATCTCCATCAGCAAAGATGAGAATTTAAATTACATTGAAAAAATTTAATAACTTAAGATAAAGAATAAAAACTATGACACAACCTGTCCACTAACCCACATAAATTTGCTTTATGGGATTTTTAATTCATTCCTGTTAATAACGTACTGTAAAAATTTAAGTCAAGGGCAGTTCATATGAAAATTAATTCTGGGCCATATTCAGATCAAAAAAAAGCTAATGCATTGGTTAGAGTATTTAGAGAATTAATTACTAATAAAATAAAAACCAATCAGTTGAGAGTTGCCTATGTGGCAGCACTTCATATGGAATCTTATCTTGAAAATCTGTACTTTAAGAATTCTTAGCTTTAAAAGCTTAGATTTTATTTTTTAAATATGAATTGTTTATACAATTGTGGATTTATTGTGTAATAATTACAACATATCTTTACAAAAAGTATAAGCAGTAAGCGCCTGAGATTGATTGATGAAACAAAATAGTTCTACTCATGAGCGATTAGCTGATCGTTTGGCTAATATTTTGACCATGTTAAATATAGGTTCTCATTTGAGCTCTAAAGAGTTAGCTGAAAAATTTGGAGTTAATAACCGAACAATTATCCGAGATTTTGATCGTTTGGGGAGTTATCTTCCTTTACAACAAGACGAAATAACCAAGAAATACTATTTAGAACAGAATTATTTAGGAAAAATTAGTCATAAAGATATTCGTAATTTTGCTCAGCTCTCAGGCATAAGTGATCTTTATCCTAATCTAGATATGTCATTTTTGAGAGAGCTTTTGGATAGCCGTGCAAATCAAGTTTATAGTTCCAAAGGGTATTCTTTTGAAGATTCGACTCAATTCATTGATATATTCAAAAAAGTAAGCCAAGCAATTTTAGAACATAAACAAATAGGTTTTTTATATAAAGGTGAATCTCGATTGGTTCAACCATATCGCCTAATTAACCATCATGGTAGTTGGTATCTAGCAGCAGTAAGAAAAGAACAATTACGGACTTATAGAATTTCACATATTCAGCTTATGCACACTCCACATGAATATTCTCAATTTACTCCAGATCAAAGCATAGTAAAGCTAGTGGAGAATGATGACAGCATTTGGTTTGGACAGGATAAACAGGAAATTATTTTATCTGTTGACAGTTCGGTAGCTTTTTATTTTAAGCAACGATCAATACTTCCTGAGCAAAAAATTGTAAGAGAATTAGGAAGTGGTGAGCTGCTAGTTTCTTCGAAAATTAATCATGATATGCAGTTATTTCCATTAATACGTTTTTGGCTTCCAAATATTAAAGTTGTTCAACCATTAGAGTTACAACATAAATTAGAAAGTGGACTGAAGAAATATCTTAGACTGGAGTAATAAAAAAGCTGTATCAGACTTATTTTATTACGTAATGGCTTTGTTGCACAAAGATTTCATAACTATATGATTTTAAAAGTTTTGATTATTTTTTGATCTAAAATTAAATTTATTTAAATCAGATGCTTACATATTTATGCAACAAAGCCTTACGTAATACATTTTTATAAAACAAGCAAAGGGTGAAAAGTTATGCCATTACCATTTATTTTGATTGGAGCTGCAGCTGCAGCTACCGCTATTGGTGCTAAAAAAGCTTATGATGGGCACCAGGATAAAAATCTTGCTGATGATCTTATTGAGACAGCACAAAAAAAATATAAAAATAAAAAAGAATATTTTGACGAAGTGAATAATCAAACCAGTAAATCTTTGGAAATTTTAGGAGAGTTGGAACTTAAAATTGGATCTGATTTTGATAAATTTGACCGTTTAGTGGAAGAAATCTTAAAAAATAACAACTTTCAAAAATACAGTAATACGAAAATACAAATTCCTCAGCATAAGTTGAATCAGATTAAAGAGGTGGCAATAACAGCAACTGACTACTTAAAAACAGCAATTGGTGGCGGAGTATCAGGCGCTGCGGCAGGTTTTGCAGTTTATGGAGGGGTTATGGCACTCGGAGCCGCTTCAACGGGGACTTCTATAGCATCACTATCTGGCGTAGCTGCATATAATGCAACTATGGCTGCTATAGGTGGAGGTTCTCTTGCTGCTGGTGGTTGGGGAATGGCTGGTGGTGCAATGGTTTTAGGGGGAGCGGTAGTGGCACCTGTTTTAGCTGTTGCTGGAATTGCATATGCTATTCATGGTTCTAAAGCATTAAAAAATGCTAAAAATGTAGAAGATGAAGTAGATAATGCTGTGTCAAAAATGGCAATGGCACAAGCTCAATTGATTAAAGTTAAAAAATATTCAGATCGCATTAATGCAGAATTAAATAAAATCTATCAAGTATTTACTTTATATTTTGAAAAGCTGAAAGAAATTAATGAAATTGTTAAAACTGGTGATGAGCAAAAAATTATTAGCATTTCAAAAGATACAAATATGTATATCCAAAATGGTATGAGCTTAGCTGCGATAATGGCTAACTTAATTTCAACGCCTTTGTTTAAAGTAAAACGAAATGTACATGGTGATGTATTTACTGATAAAGATGGGAATCCTGAGATTTTAGTTGATGATTCTGGGATGCAAGTTCTTGATGTCGATGGCTTAGAGAATGCATTAAAACAGACCCATGAAGGTTTTAATGGTTCAAATACCAACTTATAAAAAACATTAAACAGTCCTTAAGTTCTTAAAAACTTAAGGACTATTCTTTGAGGGATATATATGTCAGTAAAAACATTTGATTGGTCAGATGAAATCAGCCAAGTAGTGACAAAAAGCTTAGTAACAACTTTTGGTCTTGACTTTTTATTATTTGAAGATAAAAAAGGTGGAGATGTTGATACTATTAATAATGTCAGACAAGGCATATGGGCAACAGAAGCAGAAAAGAAAAAGTATGAGAATCGTGAAAAATATGATTCCACTGCTTATCATCAACATCATAATTATATTCAAAAAGGGCGGAATGATAAACAAGCACAAGAAAATGGAGCTTTGAAAGATAACTATCGTAAAGATAAAAATCTATCCAAAGGCCAAAACCGTGATTTGGATCATGTTATATCAGCGCATGAGATTCATAATGATGCTGGAAGAATGCTAGCTGAACTGGATGGAGTAGCATTAGCTAATCAGGACTCAAATTTATCGTCAACAACTAGCAGTATAAATAGAACTAAAAAACAACATTCGGTTGATAAGTTTCTAGATAATTTACCCGAAACAATTAATAATCGTGAAATTGAACTAAGTAAGTTAAATCAAGCGCTTGAGGGAATGCCGCAATCTACACCACAAGAACGGCATGAGCTTCAGCAAGTCCAAGATAAAATTAGAAAAAAACAGCAATCATTGGATGAGCTTAAACAAGTTGATAGCGAATCCATGAAAAAAGTTGATCAAAAGGCAAGAGCTGAAACTGAGAAGCAGATTAATAGTTATTATCAAAGTACCAAGTTTTTTCAGGCAAGTTTAACATCTGCTGGGATTACTGGTTTAAAAATGGGCTTAAGGGAGACATTGGGACTTATTCTTGCTGAAATTTGGTTTGAAATAAAAGCTGTAATTCCATCTATATACGCGAAGTATAAAACAGTTGAATTTAGAGTTAAAAACTTTTTAGATGATTTAAAAGACACGGTTTTAAATATTATTGAACGTGTAAAGCACCGGTTTAAGGATGTAGTTTCTAGTTTTCGGGATGCAACAATTACAGGTATTTTTGCAAGTCTTTCAACAACGGTATTGAATATTTTTCTTACAACAACAAAGCTTTGGGGAAAAATTATAAGAGAGAGTTGGTTAAACTTGATAAAAATCATGAAGATGGCATTCTTTAATCCAGAGAACTTATCTACTGGTGAATTAACTAAAGCAACTTTCAAAATCCTTTCAGCAAGTATTGGTTTAATCATAGGTATGCTGATACATGAAAGTTTAGCTGCTCTGAACTCACTGCCTTTAGGAAGTTTAGTTGTCGACTTTGTGAGTGCTTTGACAAGTGGTATTGTAATTCTGACTTTAAATTATTTCATTGAACAAAGTGAAATAATGCAGAATTTTTGGGCTTATTTAGATCGAATTAAAACTAAATATGAAAAAGTCTTAAATAATTTCAAAGAAATTAATAAAGAGTTAGATCACTATATTCTCGAATTGACTCAATTAGAGTTTGGATTAAATATTGATGAAATCTCAAAGTTTACAGAACAACTTACAAACTCTAACTCTGAGTTGGAACGTAATATACTTTTAAAGCAAGAAATAGAGAAACAGGAAATCAAACTTCCATTCGAAATGGGAAATGCTGAAAGTACGCAAAATTGGTTATTAGGATTGGTTAGAAATTGATAGATTTTCCATGTACTCAGTGTGGAGCCTGTTGTAGGCACGTTAATTTATCAGAATTGACGAAGTTTTTAGATCGTGGTGATGGTATTTGCTATCACCATGATTTGAATTCACATTTATGTAAAATTTACGAAAATCGTCCAGAAGTATGTCGAGTAGATACCTATTATGAGCAACACTTTAACCAAAAAATTTCTTGGGAACAGTTTGTACATCTTAATTTGATCGCATGTAAGCAGCTGGACCAGCTAGAGTGATTGATCGAATATACTTTTAAAAACCCAAAACCATTTGATAAGGTTTAAACCCTTCTAGTACTGCATCTGAAGCCCGTTGAATAGAAACTTCAGTCTTGCGATGGACTGCTCTCAGTAACCTAGACATGAGATAACTTCATTTTGAATTTACCTCAAATGCTTCGAGTATAGTTTTCCATGTAAACATTCAACGTAAAGTTATAGAAAATAGAATTTCAATCAGATTTACTGTAGAGCATCTAATACTTTATATATGAGGCACGTGTGGTTACGGGAAGTCCTATCAATAAGCTATGAGAAATTAATCTTTTAGAATATCTACGAGGAGGGCAAATGATGAATACAGAACAGTTACTTATACAAATTAAAAATTTACTCCATGAAAATCCGGATTTAACCGATATTGCTGAAACTTCACTAAGCGGTATTATCGAGAATCTAAAGACAAGAGAAAATAGCCTGGAACTTAAAGCTATTGCAAAACTGGATGGACGTAATTTTTTTGTCGATAGTTATCAGCGTGGTTATAAGTGGAAACCTCAACAAGTCGAAGCCCTACTGAATGACATTGATGAATTTGAGCCAAAAGACGTGAATGAATTCTATTGCTTACAGCCTGTCGTGGTTAAACGCAAACCTATACAGCATGAAGGCAAAGAAACTGTTTTTTGGGAATTAATTGATGGTCAGCAACGCATGACCACTATTTTCATCATTCTTACTCATTTATTAAATAAACCCTATTTCACTTTGCGTTATGAAACTCGACAAGAAAGTTCACAATTCTTAAATGGCTTGGTTCAACTCAACTATACTGAACAAGCACCTAAGTTTAGTCATATTGACAACCACTATTTCTATCAAGCTTATAAAATTGTTCATGATTGGTTTAAAACGAAGTCACAAGAAAAAAAGGATATATGGCGTGATAAGCTGCTCCACAAAACAAAAGTCATTTGGTACATGGTACGCAGTGATCACAACAAGGATAGCCAACAGCATTCGATTGAAATCTTTACTCGACTCAATCAGGGCAAAATTGCCCTTACGGATGCAGAGCTAATAAAAGCACTTTTTCTACAAAGAGTAATAAAAGCTTATAATCACCCAGAGATTGCCAAACAAAAACAATTTGAAATGGCTAGCCAATGGGACTTAATTGAACAGACACTGCAGGATGATGAGTTTTGGGCATTTTTAAGCCCGCATAAAGGAACCAATAAACATACCCGTATTGAGCTAATTTTTGATTTGCTGGCGGAAGAAAGTAAAGAAAAACAGCAATTAAACAATAAGACATTTCTCTATTTTGCGAATCAACTCAAAAATGCATCGAGTTGCCAAATAGAAGAGCAGTGGACAAAAGTGCTGCAGGGTTTTCATCGTTTAATGGAGTGGTTTAAAGAGGATCAACTATATCATTTGATTGGCTTTATCATTGGGCAGAAAATTAAAACCATTAACGTACTCTGGCAGGAGTCCAAAGAAGCGAAACGAGATCAATTTGTTCAAATCTTAAAATCACATATTCAGAGAGATTATCTTGAACGATTATTTAAGGTTAATAAAGATAGTACACGGTTAGATTTTACTAAAGTGGATTATCTTTCATCTAGTCAAAGACCAAGAATTATTGGTTTGCTGATGCTATTTAATATTTATATTAATGAGAAACATAAAACCAGGTTTTCTTTTAGAGCCTATAACAATTGTCAGTGGGATATTGAGCATATTCATGCACAACAAAGCTTGGATCTACCAAGTGATGCACAAAGGGAAATCTGGCTAAATGAGCAAAAAGCCATTATCGCGGCTGTACCGGAGTCTTATAAAGGATTGTTGGATACCAAACTGATTGCTTATCAGCAAGCTTTAGCTGTAGAGCTAGCCGATACAGAATCACTTAAAAAAGAATATCTTGACGAGCTGTCCAAAATTGTTGGTGACGTTAAAGAAGCAATTCAAACACTTGACAATTTATGCCTATTGCCAGCATCAGTGAACCGATCTATCGGAAATCAGATCTTCCTGACTAAACGGCAACGTATTGTGGATTTCGAAAATAAAGGCAAGTTTGAGAAAGAACATCAGGGAAAATTTATTCCTTTAGCTACGCAACAGGTCTTTTCAAAATATTTTAGTGATGATGTTAGCCAAATGTACAAATGGGATGAGATCGACCGCAGCAATTATAAAGCCCAATGGCTGGAATGTTTCAAAGGATATGGTTTAGATTTTGGGGGCAAAGCATGAGCAGTCAATATACATTCTGGCGTTTAGTAGAAGAATTTAAAATTATCGTACCGATCATTCAGCGAGATTATGCGCAAGGCCGTAAGGATGATCTTAAGATTGAACAAATCAGAAAAACTTTTATCCAGCATTTATTGGAAAAGATAAATCAAAATAGTCATAAATCTGATTTGGACTTTATTTACGGTGCTGTTGTCGATGAGCAGCTAAAACTTCTGGACGGTCAGCAGCGATTAACAACCTTGTTTTTGCTGCATTGGTATTTAGCCTGGAAATCTGATGTGATTCTAGATAAAACTATACAAGAAAAACTACTGCGATTTAGCTATGAGACTCGTACCAGTTCAAGAGACTTTATAAAAAGTTTGCTTGAGAAAGCATCCAATTTAAAGTGTATTTGGGATCATGACCACACGAAGAAGCTGTCGGAACGGATTGAGAATGAAGAGTGGTATTTTTCGATTTGGAAAAAAGACCCGACTGTACAATCTATATTGGAAATGCTGGACGAAATAGATTTGCAATTCCACGCGAAAGAGCAGAATTCACAACCCTACAATGCTGCACAAATGTGGGACAACTTGGTCACACATCAAGTACTGACATTTTACTTTTTGCGTATGGATGACTTTGCATTAACGGATGAGCTTTATATCAAAATGAATGCTCGTGGTGTGCAATTAACAGAGTTTGAAAACTTTAAAGCTTGGCTGCAAGGATATACCGAAGATGAAATTGATGCCCAAGTCAGAAAAGATTTTTTCTCCAAACTGGATCGGGAGTGGACTGATTTTTTATGGAATTTGAAATGCAAATTTGAGGATTCTAGGGAAAAGAATGAAGTATTTGATTTCGATTTCATGTTTATGCAAGTTTTTAAATCAGTATTGCTATGTCATTTTTGCAGAAATGAAGACATTGACCATAAGAATAAACAGCAGTCTGAACAATCATCAGATCCTACACCTGAAGCTGATGAAAAATCATTGTTAAGCCGATTAAGAAAGAACTTATTTGTATCAAGTGAAGAATATAAAAGAATCTTAAAAGGTTCTGATGGAAGTCTAAAAGAAATCCTAAAGAATATTTCACGATTATTTAATTTGCTAATTCATCATAACGAGGAATTAGAGATTGAAACGATACTCAAGCAACTGTTCAAGTCTGGAACAAGTTCATATTTAGACCAGGCCCACTTTGCTATTCTATACTTTTATGTTCATCACATTGATCAACCCGAACAATTTAGTGACTGGTTTAACATCAGTACAAGACTCGTAAATAATGCGAAGGGTTACTACAATGCTGAAAGCAATTTGGTCAAAGTAATTCATGTTTTAAATAGTTTAGCGGCATATATTGGTAAGGAGGAAGTACTGGAAAAACTAGCTGTTTTACAAAAAGATTCGCAAGAATTTAAAACATTTGAAATAGCTTTTGAGGACCATCATCTTCTACATGAAATTGAAAAATCAAAATTAATTTTGGAAGATGAAAAATGGAAGTCCTTATTTAAGCCTTACGAGCAACATGACTATTTTTATGGACAAATTGATTTCTTAATTAAGTTTAGTAGACATGAAGATAGTCAAAAAGTCTGTCCAGAAACATTTAAAAACTATGCCGATAAAGCGTTTAAACTCTTTTCCAAAGAGTTTTTAGATGATGATCAATATCGTCTGCAACGAAGTTTATTGAGTTTTGATAATTATCTAGCCAAAGATGGGGCGAACAGAACTTTCTGTCGAAAAGTATATAGAACAGTACGTCATAGGAACGAAAATTGGCGTAAAGTCTTTGATAATGTTAATAAACGACAAATACTCCAGCGATTACTGGATGAGCTTCCTGCAGATTTTAATGTGGATAGTTTAGATGACATTATCGAAAACTACGGATTTCAAGTTGATGACTGGCGAATTTATTTTATCAAGCATCCTGAAGCGATTGGCTACTGTCAAAAATATCAAATTCGTTTTATAAACCATGATGAAATTTATTTACTGAGTTCTAGACAGATGAATGGTGCACATGCGGAACTCAGAAGTTATGTCTTATATTTAGAGCTACAGCAACAAGGTCTAGATAATAAAATAAATGATGCGAATGCGATTCTCGATTATGAATACGTTGCAAACAGTATTGATAAACCAGCTGTTTTACTCAAAAATTGGAACAATGGAACTTTAAAAATTAAATTTTCTCAGGATCAATTTTTGGCTGAGTTTTATGGCCGAGATCAGCATGGCAAGGAACAGTTACTGGAATTGAACCAGGATATTGATCCCTTAAGCCTTTTCAATAACGCTCAAAATGAGATAGTGAATTGGGTTAAAGTAAAAAATGCTGTATAGGGAGCAGCGTAATAGTCAGTCAAATCTATTATCACTTTTTAAGGCTTTGTTGCACAAACCTATTCATGACGGCTTATTCAGCAATATAGTTTCCAAATGAATAAGCCCTATGGATATGGTTCTGGAAGCATTTGAACAGGCAATTCATAGTTGTGGTATGCCTGAAAATGTGATTCATCTTAGCGACAGAGGCTTAGATTACTTGCCTATTCGTTGTACAAATCGATTAGACGCAGCCAATACCAGACATCAGTTGGTACAACGGGTGACTCATACGACAATCCATTGGCTGAGTCAGTGAGTGGCTTATTTAAATTGGAGATGATTGAATATTTGAAATCTGATTGCACTGGTTTAGCTGATGTTGAACTTGCTACGGTAATCCCTCCTAAAAATAAAATTCAATATAAGTATATAAAAGATAAGTTTTTTTTAATAAATTGATGTATATTTTAAGATATGTATATTTGTAAATGATTATATGCTTGCTATTGAAGAACTAAAAAAAAGATGGTTGATTTTTAATCGTAATCGAAACAATCTAAGTATTGTAGAAATGATGCTTCTTTTCTCACAAAAAGAAATTTCAAATCAATGGGAACAATATGAAAAAGTAGGTTTATTGGAAGAATGCAAAATTTGGCATTTCCCTAATCCTGGAAACAATGCTGAAGCTTGTATCTTATTACATAATATTATTTTTTGTTTATTAGAAAATCAGCATCGAAGCCATATAGTTAATCAAATAAGTAAAAAAAATGGCTGGGCTGAACAATGGTGTTTACAGGCCTTAAAATACTATATTTTACAAATATATGAATATGAGTATATTGCTTCTATTCTTGAGGGACGTGGTTTTTTAAATGGCTCTGAAAAAATTCTCGATTCAATGGTGAGTGTTTATGAAAACACAAAACTTATTGATTATCTGATTAAAGCTCTTACACAAAATAAGCTATACAGTAAAGCTATCTTCTATCAAAAAATAAATATTGAACGTACTAAACGCCATAAAATAGAACAGCATATGGAAGCTTTGGGAAGTTTTATATATCTTCTAATTCAAAGAGATGGACAATATTCTTATAATGTTAAAGATATAGAGCTGGCTCAAAGTTTAAACTATCAATACTCTTCCCATAACAATAGTCAGTATGAACAGTACCAAACTCTAATTAATGAAAAATTGACTCAATATAGTTTTAAATCACTTCCAAGTCCGAGTGCAACATCTCAATTATTGGGTGGTTTACAACGATTAAGTTATAATACATCAAATAAATTTTTTGGAGGGAATGCTGAACTTCCTTATTATAACGATTTAGTGAGATCTACTCCGCTAGGTCTCTCACCTGATGAGGTTAAGAAATATTTTAATGTTCATCATCATCTGAATGAGCGATTACATTATGTGCTAAATAAACAATTAAAAGTTAATGATAGTGTACTTCAAGCAGGAATCATCTCTGCTTTTAGTTTATGGAACTATTCTCAGATTCAACCGGAAGTATTACAAGCATTAGGATTTTCCTCAGCAGGTTATCCAACTAATTTTTTTGATTTGCAGGATAAGGCAAGTACTTTGAGTGATGGTGCACTTACACGCCTATCTGGTTATGTTGCTGAGCAGCAAGTGGCTGAACATTTAAAAGCTCAAGGTCATCATGTTGTGTTTCCTGAAAAAGCGAATCAAATGGGATATGACTTACTTGTAGATGGTCAACCAATGCAAGTGAAGTGCACTACTAGTGAAAGTTATATTCAACAACACTTAAACAATCATCCTGATATCCCAGTCATTATTAATAGTGAAATGGCAGAATATTTTAAAGATCATCCAAATGTCATTATTGATTATGATTTATCACATGAAACAGTACAGACGGTTCTAGCAGATTCTGTCACTTATTTAGATCAATTTGGTTCAATGCAAGAGAGTGTATTAACACCATTTCTTGCTCTGTTCGTATCGTCTAAACGCCATTATCATTTATATGAACATGGAGGTTACGAAGCTAAGGATGCAGCTTTACACACTATAGTTGATACTAGTGCAAAAGTTTCTGGAGTCTTGGTTGGTAAAAATATTGCTTTTTGGGGCGGTGCGATCATAGCAGGTCCTATAGGAGCCATGGTTGGTGGTGCTGTGGGTGCTTTTCTTGGGAATATCTTCGCTTCAGCACAATCAGATCAATTACTCAAACCTTATGTCGTAGCACAAGCAAAGAAAGTTTCGTATCAGTTGATTGAATTAGCTAAGCTTTTTGTAAAAGAAATTTTGCCGATACGGCACAAGTTGTATGAAGAAGATTTAAAGGCATATCATATACCCGCTTTAAATCATGAACACTCAAATAAGGATGAGGAAATTTTATTATTACATTTCCAATTCTTACATGAACAAAAATTAAATCGATTTAATGAGTTGGAATCTTATTTAAAGCAATTGATAAATCAGAGCTATGCTCATCAAGTACAAGCAGGTTGGATTTGTCTCGAAAATTCCAATCAGTTTTATCATCCTAAATTAAAAAAGCATTTACAGCTTTTAAATAAAGAACTCGAACTTTATCAATATTACGCTTTAAACCCAGAAATTACACCCCGAGATGGCTTAAAACTATCTCAATCTTCATGATGATAATAGGATCTTATTATGAACACTCAAGTTAATAATCCCTTATACCAACAATTTGTCGAACTTGTGAATACCACTTCTTCTGGAGTTATAGAGCAATGTGTGGAACCACTAAGTAAAACACTTTTTGAATCACAAAAAGAAATTAGTAAGATTCAGCAATATGCTCTTCAATTAGAACAACAATATGTTGATATGCAGAAAATTGTAGAGACGACAACTCATCATATTTTAGATCAAACTATTCATCCTGTGATGTTACAATTGACAGAACTTAGCCCTGAATTATCTCAAGCTGCTCAAGCTGTTTCTGGTGCCCAACAAGTTGTAGAAAAATTGCAGCAACATTCCACTGAAATTAAAAATAAGCATGAATTACTAGATTCTGTAGCTGCTGAAGCAACACAAAAAATCTTAAATGATGTCATCAATCCTATTCAAAAGGATCTATTGGAAACATTACCAGCACTTGAAAAAGCTGCTGTTGTGGCAGTTCAACTAGAAAAATTTACACAAGGTCTAGATGGTTTAA
Source organism: Acinetobacter sp. TYF_19 (assembly GCF_043105125.1). Taxonomy (NCBI): domain Bacteria; kingdom Pseudomonadati; phylum Pseudomonadota; class Gammaproteobacteria; order Moraxellales; family Moraxellaceae; genus Acinetobacter; species Acinetobacter sp. TYF_19. The sequence goes on along the minus strand of NZ_JBICLH010000060.1, from coordinate 6,394 downwards.
TAAAGCAGCTCAATCTTAGTAATCAACAGTACTCACAAGGATTGAATAAAACTGAGAATGAAATTAATCAAAAAATTTCACAAGCTGAAAAAAAATTAGACCAGTTACAACACTCATTAATTCTACAAATGGAGACCTTGCAAAGCCAATTAGAGCAACAGGTTAATGCTAATGTGCAGACAGTCCAAGAGGCTCATAGTGCATTAAAGACAAATTCAATACAAAATGCAGCAAGCTTGATGACAAAAATGGAAACCTTTGGTGAACGTTTGAATACAAGTGTAAATACTCAACTAAGTCAACAAGAACAAAAACTAGAAAAGCGTTTAACTCTGCAACAAAACTGTATTTGGGGAATGTTAGCACTATTAGTTTTCATTTTATTGGTTAAGTGATCAGGAATATAAAATGAACTCATCTGTGCAAACCAGATCCTTTGAATTATGGAATCAATTTCATAATACAATTGCCAATGAATTAAATGCTGAAAAAAATTTAAAGGATAAGGATTCTCTATTTTTATTTTTAGATCAACGTATTGCGGTCATAAAAGGTTTTATTCAGCAACTTCAACAGCAAAAACTCCATGATGAAAATTTATTAACTAAACAAGTTACTTGTTTACAAGAACTAATAACTAAGTTGCAGTTACTCCGTGAATCAATGAATCACCCATTTGTACTGTATGTCATGGGTATGGGTAAAGTAGGTAAATCATCTTTATTAAACTTGCTTGTGGGTAGTAAAGTTGCTGATGTTGATGTTTTACCAAAGACATGGAAAACCGACTTTTTCTACGCAGCGCCATCTGCTACTCAAGCAGTCATTAAATATCGAAGTGGGCAAGAAAAAAAGTTAAGTATTGATGATGCAAAAAAAATCATTGAACAAGAAGAGCTTAAGCGTGAAGACAGTGAGGATGAAGTAGAGAAACAATTTCGTCAGTTATCTAAGACTTTAAACGCTATTGAGGAAAAGAAAAAGCTACGGGAAGAACTTGAAGAAAAATTACTGTATCGCTCTGATATAAAAGAAATTCAGTGGGGTTTACCAGACTTACCTGATCATTCCATTTTACACCAGTTTAGTATTGTGGATACTCCTGGGCTATGGCAGAGCCATAACGGTAAGCATGGTGAGCACGTCGGTGATTTTTATCATCAGGCAGATGGGATTTTATGGTTATTGGATAGTACAACACTTTCGGCAAATAAACCCAAACAAGTATTGGATCAATTAGCTGAAAGTTTAAATCATGTTGGCCAAAAAAGTGAAAATATGCTTGCTGTGTTGAGCCAAATTGATAAAGTTCGCTCTTCGGGTGGAGAGCAAGCTGTTTCTGGTGTTATAAACTCGGCCAAACAAATTTTTGATGGCTATTTTCTAGATGTCTTACCTTGTTCTGCAAAAGAGGCACTTCAAGGACAGAAGAATCAAGATCAAGTACTGATCAATCAATCTGGATATTTAGAGTTGCTCAACAAAATTCAGAAGTTTTTCTATGACAATGCTTTTAGTATTCGAATTGAAGGTAAAGCAAGAAATTTTGTAGGCCTGATTGAAACGCATTTACAAGACAGTGAGTCATTCCTGCAACGTTTTGAAAATGACATTGAAACTTATGATAGTTATCATAAAAAAATAATCAATGATTTGAAACGCTTGAAGGAACAGTATAGTAAAGATTGGACCTCAACATTTAACAGCTATAGTCAAAAAGTCCAAAATAATATTTATGCTCATGCACAAGCATATACCGAATTGGAAAATGAAGCAGATAAACCTTCTTTTGTTCAGAAAGAAATTTTTATCATTGATGAGTTACAAGCTATGCTGTCAAAATTTCAGCGTGACAAATCAGCTGATTTAATAAAATATGGTCTACAGCAGCAGCAACACATTAGTCAATCTTTTGAAAGATTTAGTTTGATTAGTCAATTAAAACCATCGACGATTTTGGCGAATAATCATCAAACTGAAATTTATAAAAATAAAGAAATTGACTTTAGTGGTTCTGATGCTGAAGGCATTATGATTGGTGGCGCAGCTGCTGGAGTTGCAATGCTCCTATTAGGTCCTATTGGGATAGCTGCAGCTGCTATTGGCTTTTTGTGGAGTAAAAGTCGCCGTGTTGATAAAGCAAAAGAAGGTTTCAATCAACAACTAGAAACTATCACAAACGATTGCCAAACAAGTATTAAAAAATTCATTGATAAACTATTTGAGCAACATCAAAAGATTTTAATTGATCATCTAAATCAGGAATTTAGTCATTTATATTTACCAAGAACTCAATGTTCTGAAATTTATAATATTTTTCATGATTTAGAAAGAATGAAGTATGAAAAATTTGATCGAGTTAATTTTCAAGATTTTATATTAGGAAATCCATAATTGAATACTTTAACTAAATGTTTGCAATTTCAAAATAAGATGTTCACCTCACCTTTACGTATACACCAACCATTGCACCTATTATTTCAATTTGATGTCGAGACTCACTCTAGTCGTTTGCAACATATTATTGAGAATTTACAACAAACACTTAAAGTATTTGTTATTGGTGAGGTTAAAGCTGGAAAGTCATCACTTATTAATATCTTGGTTGGACAACAAATCTCACCGACCAATATTCTAGAAGCAACTGCTAGTTTATGGGAAATTGGCTATGGACAAGAAGATACTGCTAGTATCGAATATCATAATGGTCTTAGCGAAAAAATTCCGTTTGATCAAGTTCAGTCAGTTCTAAGTATCACGAACCAAGAAAACCTTGAAAAAGCAAAGGATATTGCGTACGTGAAGGTGCGAACTAGGAAACATGATTTTCGTGAGTTATTACTGATAGATTCACCAGGACTAGCAACGGTCACTGAACAAAATGCCCAATTAACACGTAATGTACTTGAAGATGTTGATATTGCTCTTTGGGTCTTAAATGCAAACCATTTAGGCCAAACGGATATTATGCAAGAAGTTGAAAATCTTGCTCAACTCGGTAAACCTATTATTGCTGTTATTAGTAAAATAGATGAAGTGGATACTAGCCCAGAACGTCTAATAAAATACGTTAATCGTCATGCAGGTGAGTATTTTACTGAAGTTTTTGCATTATCTGCGCATTCTAGCCAACAAAATGATGAGTACTTTGAATATTTTGAGGAATTTAAAACGTATCTCAAAGAACAAGTAAGCCATAAAGCAAAGGATGTTAAGAAAGACAGTGTCGAATCATCATTAGAGGCTTTACACTATGCTGAAAAAGCCGTGCATGAATCAATTATTCGACAGATGCAACATAAATTAACAGATCTATCTGCTTTTGATCAGGATTTAGAGTTTGAAAAAGAAATGCTGATATCTGAGATTAATTCTCAAGTAGATAGCGAATGTACAGAGATTTGTCAAAACTCGGCATTACAACAGCAAATTAAAGCTATTCTTTTGGGACATCAGCAAAATGATCCTGCTACTCAGACGAAAATGGAAAATCTAAAAAATACTTTGGCTAATCCATTTAGCAAAGTACAGGCGATGGAAGAATCAGTCTTAGATCAAATTGTTAATCAGCAAATTTATACTATTCATGATCATGTACAACCTTATTATATTTCATCCATGAAATCATTAGTGACGAACATCCAACAAAAAAGTAAGCAACGTTTCACTGAGTTTAGATCAAATGAAGAATTACTTTTACAGCAAACATATGCAATGTTTGATTATGATGTAAAACCTGAACTGAATGAAACGTATGATGTGATAGACACAACAATGAAAGCAACCGTGTTTGCTGGTGTAGCTGGTACTATGGCTGCAGGTTATACAGCGGTACTTGGTGCAAATGCGGCAGCAGTGACAATGGGCGCTGCAATGAGTGCTATCGCATTACCTGTTGTAGTTTGTGGAGCTGTTTTGGGTAGTGGGTTTGCTTATTTCCAAAACAAGAAAAATCAGGATGCCTTACAGGTTGAAATTTTACGCTTAAGTAAACAAATTCAAGATACTGTACGTTTTGAACTACTTAAAACCTATCATCAAAAAATTGAATCTGATATTCATTTACTTAAACATGAATATGCGAAAGGAATGTTAGGCGGTTATGATATTAATCAATTCCGTAATCAGATGTTTGCGACGGAAAATTATGTAAGGGATTTATAAGCATAATTTATAGGTGGCATAGGCATCAAATTTTTAATGAAATTGTTGTCTATGTCGCTAAGGGTTGGATGAATTTGATCATAGGTGCACTTCAGGTGATTATGATGTGGCTTATAAACCGATTACAACCTGATAAGGCTTAAATCCTTCTAGTACAGCATCTGCGACCAATTGTATAAAAGGCTTAGTCTTACCATATGCCATCCACTGATCAAGAGCTTCATGGTAAGCCAAGTAATTTTCTACAGTAATTACACAAGGCGGATAGCCAGCTTTTAGTAATTCAAGATTCAGCAGAAGTCGTGATGTGCATCCATTACCATCAATAAAAGGATGTATGCCTACGAAGTCTGCATATACTTTTGCAGCTCGTTCAATTGGATGCATTAGATCTGCTTGTGTATTATACCAATCTACTAATTGAGCCATTTTATCATTCAGTAATGTGTAATCTGGCGGCGTGTTAGTAGTACCTGAAATGAGTACATTTTGCTGGCGATAGCGTCCAGCATTGTCATCATCGATATTTTTTAAAATCAATTGATGGATATTGCAAATTTGCCACTCAGAAAAAGGCTCTTCTTTTTTGATGATATCCTCAACGTAGTAGATCGCATCTCTATGATTAATTACCTCGAAGTGATCTTTTTTTTTACCACCTACAGCGATGCCTTCTAAAACGACTTTGGTTTCTAGCAGTCTTAGTGCATTACCTTCGATTGCATTAGAATGGTATGTCCAATGCAGAATAAGATATTCTTGTAAATTTTTAGACATAAGGTCAGAAAGAGGTCGCTTCTGATCAAGCTTGTTTTTTAACCCATCAATAACTTTGAACAATGCAATTTCCTGCGTATATTTAAAATAAAGATAAAGCAAAGTAGAATTTAAAAGAATAACTGATTAGTTATCTCACTGTTTCAGGATAGAAAAAAACAGCATGCTTGTAGTCGATATTACTCACTAAGCTATGAAATATTAATATTTTAGAGTTTAATCAACTGTGCTTTGTTTTTACATCAATTAGGAATGGCATGAAATATCAACCGCCTTATACGATCACCTCTAAAATTATTCACTTGATTGCACAAATTAGTGAATCAATAGGGCGTTTGACTGCATTAACCCAAATCCAAGATAGCCTTAAATTGCGAAAAGCCAATCGTATTCGAACGATTCAAGGGTCTTTAGCAATTGAAGGGAATACCTTGAGTACAGAGCAAATCACAGCGATCCTGAATGGCAAGACCATTATTGCTCCACCTAAAGAAGTTCAAGAGGTGCGTAACGCCCTAAAGGCATATGAAGAAATTCAAAATTGGAATCCTGATCAAGAATCTCATTTGCTGAAAGCACATCAAATATTGATGACAGGACTGATTGATGAGGTTGGACAGTATTGCCATGGCGGTGTTGGTGTGATGTCAGGGGATCGAGTCGTACATATGGCTCCGCCTGCAAATCAAATTCACCGTTTGATGGGAGAGCTATTGCAGTGGTTGGTTGATGGCAATGAACACCCATTAATTCAGAGTTCAGTATTTCATTACGAGTTTGAGTTTATACACCCATTTGCTGATGGCAATGGGCGGATGGGGCGTTTATGGCAAACTTTGATCTTAAGCCAGTGGAATCCAATTTTTCTCAATATCCCTGTAGAAAGCCTGATTTATCAAAACCAAAAAGCTTATTATGATGCATTGCAAGCGAGCACAGATCGTTCAGATTCTGCACCTTTTATTGAGTTTATTTTGCAGATGATTCTAGATGCAATACTCAGTTCTGATGCCAGCGATCAAGATACCGCTCAAGCTAGCGTACAAGTTAGCGATCAAGTTAAACGTCTCATCCAGAATATGGAGCAGAAGGAATATAGCCTAACTGAGCTGATGGCTCTATTAGACTTGTCCCACCGAGCAACATTCCAAAAAAATTATTTAACTCCAGCATTAGAAGCTGGTGTGGTTGAACGCACTCTTCCTGATAAGCCTAAGAGTCCTAAGCAAAAATACAAATTAAAAATTGAGCTATAATGAGGTTAAGGTGATTATTAATATCACATGGAAATAGTTGCAATGTTATAGTATTACAATTATTTTTAAGTATAATGTTCTGCTATAATGACGTACACCATTTCAAATCCTGAATTGGGATTTGAACAAAACTACTTTGTGATTCAATACGGCTTTGTTGCACAAAGATTTGAAATGCAAAGCGCCCCTAATTGAGC
>NZ_JBICLH010000005.1:0-14713 GCF_043105125.1 Acinetobacter sp. TYF_19 | reverse complement strand
ATCTGCTAACCTTTTGCCGAACTGATAAATCTCTCTACAGTTCGGTTTTTTTTATTTACTTCACATAAAATTCATATCTGACTGATTAAACTAATCAAATAGAATAAATATAGTTGCAAAAATTTAGGGTGAGTCGATGTTGAAAAGTCTGATGCGATGGGTAGACAGCTGGTCCACACCCACAGTGCCCGAAACACTGACGGCTGAAAACAGCAAGATTCAGTGGCAGCGGATTTTACCTTTTATTCTGTTGCATCTGGCTTGTCTAGCAGTGTTCTGGGTGGGAGTGTCGTGGTTTGCAGTGGGCTTTATGCTGCTGTTCTACCTGATTCGTATGTTTTCCATTACGGCTTTTTTTCATCGCTATTTATCGCATAAAACTTTTCAGACTTCACGTCCCGTACAGTTTCTGTTTGTGCTGATTGGCACCATGAGCGCGCAACGTGGTCCGCTCTGGTGGGCGGCGCATCACCGCTATCACCATCGCTATACTGATACCTTGAAAGATCCGCATTCCTCGACGCATGGTTTTTGGTATAGCCATGTGGGTTGGTTTCTGAATGAATATAATTTTGCTACACGTAAAGAAGTCATCAAGGACTGGCTGAAATATCCAGAGCTGATCTGGCTAGACCGTTTCAGTTTGATTGTGGTGCTGCTGACTGCAGGCGGGATTTATGTACTAGGCGAATGGTTGGCAATCACTTGGCCACAACTCGGGACGTCCGGCCTGCAACTTCTGGTCTGGGGATTTGTGGTGTCCACGGTGTTGTTGATCCATGCGACCTTATGTATCAATTCACTGGCGCATCATTACGGTAGCCGTGATTTTGACACGGATGACCACAGCCGCAACAATTTATTCTTGTCTATCATTACCTTGGGCGAAGGCTGGCACAACAATCACCATTATTATGCAGGCAGTACCCGGCAGGGTTTTTACTGGTGGCAGATTGATATGACCTATTACCTCCTAAAAATTATGTCTTGGCTCGGGATAGTTTGGGACTTAAAGCCCATTCCGGCACGGATTTATGAAGCCAGTAAAATTGCTCAGGCTCGAAAAAATAAAAAAGCTGCTACGGCAGGCACTACCACGATTCATTCGAAGGAATCACCATGAAAATTGCAATTATTGGTTCAGGTATTTCCGGTTTGTATGCGGCTTGGAAACTCAGCAAAGCGCATCAAGTTACAGTCTTTGAAAAGAATAACTACTTTGGTGGTCATACTGATACTCATCAGCTAAATATCGATGGTGAACAGGTTGCGGTAGACAGTGGCTTTATCGTGTTTAATGAGCATAACTACCCGCTGTTCTGCTCGATGCTAAAAGAGCTTGGAATTCAATCGCAAAGCAGTGACATGGGCTTTTCGGTGAACAATCAGGTCACTGGCTTGCAGTACAATCCTTCAAAAAAATTCTCGCTGTTGTTCCGACCGCAAAACTTCTTTAACGCTGATTTTCGCGTGATGTTGTCGGATCTGTTCCGTTTCTATGCGGCGAATAAAGATATTGATGTTGAACAGGTCGATGCACAGCTCAGTATAGATGAGTATCTGGATCGGCATGGCTATTCCGAAGCCTTTCGTCAGGAACATCTCTATCCGATGTGCGGGGCGCTATGGTCTTGTCCAGTAGAGCAAGCTGGACAGATTCCGTATAAATTTGTGGTGAGCTTTTTTCAGCACCATCGTATGTTGCAGTTGAAAGAGCGACCTTCGTGGCTTACGGTCAAGGGTGGATCGGCTCGCTACGTTCGTGCCATTCAGTCCCAATCGAATATGACTTTCCGCAAAACCGCTGTGCAGCTTGTTTCACGCAGTGCCAATGATGTGCTGGTTGAAACAACACAGGGCAGCGAACGTTTTGACTGGGTCGTGTTTGCCAGCCATGCTGATGATAGTCTGAAATTACTGAAAGACCCTTCTGCTCAGGAGTGGGAAGTACTTGGCAAGTTTCGTTATCAGGATAACCATATGGTGGTGCATTCCGATACCTCTATCATGCCCAAATCCAGACGCCAATGGGCCAGCTGGCATGTACATGTGACACCTAGTCGTGCAACCGAATCAACTCCATTACAGCATAGTGGCATGCATTATGGTTTCAGTTACTGGATGAACCAGTTGCAAAACCTGAATTGTAAAACCCAAATCTTTGCCACACTCAATCCTAACTTTAACCTCGATCCGAAAAAAATATGGGTAGAACGATATTACCGTCATCCAGTATTTGATGCTGCCGCAATTGAGGCACAACAACGTTGGGCTGAGGTTAATGGTCAGAACCGGACGTCATACTGTGGTGCCTACTGGGGCTGGGGCTTTCATGAAGATGGCGCACGTAGTGCTTCATGGGTTGTAAATCAGTTGCTGCAACACACTGAGCAAGCGGCTTAGGAGCGCATGATGCAGATGTATCCACTGGCGATTGCCTCTGCCGAAATTAGGCATCGCCGTTACCTGCCCAAAGCCCATGCTTTTGAGACCCAGCTAACCTATCTATGGTTTGATCCGGATCAACTGGCAAATTTTACCCAAAAATCTTGGTTCTGGTCTTCTAGTCGCTGGAATTTCCTGACCCTAGATGAGCGCGATTTTCTGACTATGGAGTGTGGCTCGATTCGGCAGAAGATTGCACGCCTGCTGATCAAGCACGAAAACTATCATTTACCACATGCTGCATCTATTCGTGTACTGGCTTTACCACGCACACTGGGTTTTCGTTTTAATTCTGTGGTGTTTTATCTAGTCTTTAATGCCACCGATCAACTGATTTTTATACTGAGTGAAATCACCAACACACCGTGGAATGAACGACAGGCCTACATTCACGACTGCCGGAACAATGCAGACGAATATGCGCCGTACCAGAGTCACCAGTTTGACTTTAAAAAGGCCTTTCATGTGTCGCCGTTCATGCCGATGGGGCTGGATTATCGCTGGCGCTTCAGCTTTTCGGATCGGCAGAACGTGATTCATATGCAGCTGTTTGAGCAGGGAATCTTGCAATTCGATGCCACCCTGAAATTTTCCTTGCAGGCCATCACGCTTCCTTCACAACAGCATCGCTATGCTGTACTGAAAGTTCTTGAACCCTTCAGGATGGTCAGCGGAATTTATCTGCACGCCTTTCGTTTATGGAAAAAGAAAATTCCATTTTACCGACATCCTAAAAAAGAAAAAGGAAACACATAGCGATGAAGACACTATTCATGGGAGAGCAAAGCACACTGCCGGTGGTACTTCGCCACCTGCTGAAATTACGCCATGGTCAGCTGATTTTTAAAGGCGTCTGGAACGGGGCTGTCGGGGGAAATAGCGATTTACAGGCGGTGATACAGGTGCATGATGTCCGTCTGATGGATCTGCTGTTCCGTAATGGTGTACTGGGTGCTGCCGAAGGTTTTATCCGTGGCTACTGGAGCAGTGAAGATCTGGTCGATGTGATCCGCATTTTGGCACGTAACCGCGATGTGCTGGACCAGATGAATCAGAATGCAGTGGCCAAAGCCAGCCAGTTACTGTTAAAGGTCTGGTATAAATCGCGCAAGAATTCGATTGATGGTAGCCGCAAAAATATTGCCGAGCATTATGACCTGAGCAATGACTTTTTCAAGCTGTTCCTAGATTCCAGCATGATGTATTCCAGTGCGGTGTTTAAAGAGCCGGGCATGAGCCTGGAACAGGCTTCAGATTATAAAAAAGAGCTGATCTGCCAGAAACTGCAACTCAAACCGATGGACCATTTGGTTGAAATTGGCAGCGGCTGGGGAGGCTTTGCCATTTATGCGGCTCAGCATTATGGCTGTAGGGTGACTACCATTACCATTTCCAAAGCTCAGTACGATGAAGCACTCGCCCGAGTTGCTGAAGCAGGGCTGTCTCATCGGGTGTCTGTACAGCTTCAGGACTACCGTTTAATCGAGGGTAAATACGACAAATTGGTGTCCATTGAAATGATTGAAGCAGTTGGTGAGCAATATTTACCAACTTATTTCCGAAAATGCCGCGAGCTCCTCAAGCCGAATGGTCTGGCCTTGATACAGGCGATTACGATTGAAGATGCACGCTATATTAAAGCTTTAAATACGGTGGATTACATTAAGCGTTATATTTTCCCCGGTAGTTTTATTCCATGTATCAGTGTGATGACGCAAACGGCTTCTGAGCAAAAACTTCGTCTCAAACATCTGGAAGATATTGGTCAAAGCTATGCACAAACCTTGAAGTGTTGGCGCCAGCGTTTCTTGCAGCAGCATGATCAGGTACTTGGGCTTGGCTTTGATGAGCGTTTTATCCGCATGTGGGATTTTTATCTGTGTTATTGCGAAGGTGGCTTCCACGAAGGCGTGATCAGTGATGTACATCTGCTGTTCGAAGCCAGTGCCTACTAAGCCAAGATAAAACAGGAGGGCCGAAATGCTGCTGAATTTACTGATGCTGAATGTCTTTATCATGCTCTGTAGCTGGGTGTTGGTGACCTATAACCGCAGAGCAGGGCTGGTCGATGTTGCTTGGAGTTTCAGTATTGCCCTCAATGTGATTATTGCCGCTTGGGCGATTGACAGTGCACCGATGTTGGTTCGCTTATTTCTGGGACTGGCAAGTGGGATCTGGTTTTCACGGCTGACTTGGCATCTGTTACGGCGCTATGCCAGTGAAACCCAAGAAGACACGCGTTATGCCAACATGCGCCGAGCGATGGGGGATTATCAGCATCTTGGTTTTCTGATGTTTTTTATATTTCAGGCAGGTTTGGCTCTACTGTTTTCTTACCCAATGCTGAAGCTGTTAAGTATCTCGACCGAGCAATGGAATGACTGGACTTTGGTCACTGTGATTGTGGCGGGCATGATCATGCTATCCGCTTTGATAGGCGAAAGCACTGCCGATCAACAACTTTACCGTTTTAAGCTAGATCCACAGAATCAAGGTAAAACCATGGATCAGGGTTTGTGGAAATATTCGCGCCATCCGAATTATTTTTTTGAATGGCTGCATTGGTTTGCTTATCCAGTGCTCGGTCTGGCAGCAGGATGCTATGAATTATGGATTTATCCACTGCTGATGTGGCTGTTTCTGTACTACATCACGGGGATTCCCTTTAGTGAACAACAGGCGCTGGCACATCGCGGCGACAACTATAAAGACTATCAACGACGAACTTCAATGTTTATTCCGTGGCCACCCAAACAGTAGGTAAATACATGGACTTTATGATTCAACAATCTTTAAAACTGGTCGAAAATGGCAAGCTGCCCGATTCGGTGATTCGCGCGGGCATTCGCAGCCTAAGCAAAAAACGTCTGGCACAAGAAGGACGCTTTGACCCGGCACTGGCAGCTCGGCGCTATATGGATGTGCTACATATGCTGAAAAATAGCGAGATTGCCATTGAGACAGACAAAGCCAATGAGCAGCATTATGAACTGCCGACCGCATTTTTTCAGGCAGTACTCGGTAAGCGTTTGAAATATAGCGCGAGTCTATTTGAACATGCCGATACAACGCTAGACCAAGCCGAAGAAGCTGCTCTTGCATGCTATTGCCAGCGAGCACAACTGAAAGACGGGCAGGATATTTTGGAAATTGGCTGCGGTTGGGGTTCTTTAAGTCTATATATGGCCGAGCGTTATCCAAGGGCCCGTATTACAGTCGTGTCAAATTCTTCAACGCAGCGCGAGTATATTCAGGAACAAGCCCGTTTAAAAAAACTGGATAACCTTAATGTGATCACTTGTGATGTCAATGTGTTGCAACTTGAACCTGCCTCCTTTGACCGTGTGGTGTCAGTGGAGATGTTTGAGCATGTACGCAACTATCAAAAATTGTTTGAAAATATTAGTATTTGGCTCAAACCAGATGGCTTATTGTGGTGTCATATTTTCTGTCATCGTTTCTTGCATTATCCTTTTGAAGTTAAAAATGAGTTTGACTGGATGTCGCAATATTTCTTTAGTGGTGGTTTGATGCCAGCAGCCTCAACCTTCCTACATTTTCAGCAGCATTTACAGCTAGAACAGCACTGGCAATGGGCAGGCACGCAGTATGAACGTACCGCAAATGCTTGGCTAGAAAATATGGATGCTAAACAGGCCGAGCTAAAGCCCTTGTTCGAAAAAACTTATGGCGCGGATGCCGCAATCTGGTGGCAGCGCTGGCGGATTTTCTTTATGGCCTGTGCCGAGCTATTTGGTTATGACCATGGACGCGAGTGGGTCATTGGCCACTTTCTGTTAAAGAAGAAAGCCGTATAATTGAACAGTGGGATTGGCCAGCGGGGAATGCATCAATGTTAAAGCTATTTAGGGACAAACGTGATCATCCTCTGGGTGAGGTGTTTAACCGCTATTACTGGCTGCAAATCGGATTCATTGCCCTGTCTGTGGTGATCGGGATTGGCTGTAGTGCTTGGGTAATCAAAGGTTCCCTGCTCAGAACCGCGCTTGAACAGGAAATGTCACACTACTGGCAGCGGCTGGAACGTAATCCGGCTGCTGAACTGCCAGACACCAAAAACTTGTATGGTTATCGCTGGAGCGATGTACCGCCAGTCCAATTTCGCCACATAAAGCTTGAGCAAGGGGTTAACCGGCATTTTGTCGATGGCAAGGAGCGGATGACCGTGTATGGTGAAAAAGACGGACAGCATGTGCTGCTGGTGTTTGGCGAAAGCAACGTCAACAAGCTGGTGTGGCTGTTTGGTCTGGCACCGCTAATGGTCAGCCTGTTTGTGCTATATAGTGTGCTGTGGTGGTGGAACCGTCGGGCCCGGCGCTATTTTTCCCCGATTACCCGTCTGGCCAATGCGCTGGAATATATCGACTGGGAACATCAGAAAAATCAGGCTTCGCCTTTTCAGGACATCCGCACCGACTCTAATCTGGAAGCTGAATACCTCAAGCAGGCGCTAGAAAAATATCATCAGGTATTAAGCGAATTTATTCAGCGTGAGCGTGAATTTACCGGAGATGTCAGTCATGAGCTACGCACGCCACTGACCATTTTAAAAGGCAATGTGCAGCTGTGTCAGGCACGCTATGGCGACAACAAGTCCTTTACTCGCCTGCATAACACCATTGAAGATATGCAGCTGCTGGTCGATACCTTGCTGGCCATTGCCCGCAATACCACTAACACTTTAACTGCTGAACCGACCATGCTTTCAGAATGTCTGGACAATCTGGTGCAGGATCTGGAGAGTGTCAGTCATAACAAAGGCATGCAGATTGACCTGCAAAAAGACCTCGATGAACAGCCGCGTAAACTTTATCCATCCATGACCAAAATGGTGTTTGGCAATATTCTGCGCAATGCGCTGAACTATTCACAGGGCACAGAAATTGATGTGATTCTGGAAAAAAATAAAGTGCTGATTGCTGACAATGGGGTCGGCATGCCTTTACCTAACAATTCTAAGGTTCAGGAACTGTCTGGCCAGCAGCTACAACTGGAAATCAAAGGGCATGGCATTGGATTGCAATTGGTGCAAAAGCTATGCAAACAGCTAGGTTGGCGTGTGGAGCTGTTTGACAGGCAATATTATCTTAGCACTCATCAGAATGTTGACTTAGCAATCACCACTGGACTGATTGTTGTTGTGTACCTAAATTAGGCTTCATCTTCGAAAGTAATCTTTAACCCAATCCCAGATATGGTGTGAATCAGCTTTTGTTCAAAGGGTTTATCGACCATTTTGCGTAAATTATAGATATGACTGCGCAGAGCATCACTTTCTGGCTCTTCGTCACCCCAAAGCTGCATCATAATTTCCTGTTTGGTCAGTACTTTAGGAGAATGACGCATCAATAGCTTCAAAAGTTTAAACTGAATCGGAGGCAATTCAATGTTCTGCCCAGCTCGAGTTAGCTGCTGTGTTGCTGGGTCCAAAATTAGGTCATGAATTTGCAGACGACTGCTAGATACTTCACCCAGAGAACGTTTGATCAGAGCCTTGACCCGAACCACCAGCTCGTTAAAGTCAAAAGGCTTGACCAGATAATCATCCGTGCCGGAATTGAAGCCTTTGAGTTTATCATCCAAGGTATCCCGAGCGGTAAGCATTAAGACAGGTAAGTCCAACCCCTCTTCATTGCGTAACCACTCGCACAATTCATAACCAGAACCATCAGGCAAATTAATGTCTAGTAGCAAGATATGGTAGCGTTGCTGTTTCAGTAATTGTCTAGCAGCACTCAGATTGCGGGCATGATCGACCACAAAGCCATGTTCTTCCAGAAACTCGCATAGAGTAGAGGCCAGTTCATAATGGTCTTCAACCATCAGGATAAAATGTTTCGACATAGCGGCAGATACTAATTTAATAATTGCTGTTTTAATTTAGCACTAAATGGCTGGGGACCCAGCCATATATTAAAATATTGTTGTGCCAGAGGATGTTTAAGCTGCCCTAAACTTTGCTGGTTCAAGGATAAGCTCAGGGTCTGTGTAGCATGGTTGTATTTTAAACGGTACAGGTCGCCTGATCTGACCGGACGATACAAATCGGTGATAGGGTTGAATAGAGCATGTATTTTTGCGTCTTTAACATTACGTTTCAGTAAATGTGTGGCCGCACGCTTAAATGCCCATTGCGGAATATTCTGTGTATAGGAAAAGTCCATCTGTATATTTTGTTTTTCCCAGGACTGGCTACAGTTTTGTGCAAAATAACTGGCCATACCGACCTGTTTTTTACCCACCATCAGCGGACCATTACCGCATTGATTCAGGCTTTGTGCCTGTGCCCATGGACAGAAGCTACATCCCATCACTAACGCCGTGCTGATCGCTATTTTTTGAAAGGCAGTAGCCATGAGTAGACCCCTCCAACATAAGGCAGGGAACGGTACAGGCCATTCGCAGGGTCCCAGAAATCCTGCTGGAAAACAATCTTGTTGTTTTCGTTGATCTTGATTTCACTGATACCGTAAGAGTCCATACTGCGGGTCGTGCCGAACATTTTAAAATCATAGGTCATATGCCAGTGCACATAGGCAGAGTCCTGATGATAAGAAGCGTTTAGCAGCTTGACGCTGACCTTGCTGACCCGTTTGTTCATGCCTTGAAAGTGCTCCAGCAGATTTTGACGGGATGAAAATTGCGATAGGGTATCGTTAATAAACAGCTGGTCGGCATACAGTGCTCCGGCTTTTTCAACGAATTTAGGTGTGCCCAAGGTATTAAATGCCGAAGTGAAGCGGAGGCCGATATCCTGAGCTTTAGCCTGATCCAGCGCTATCCCCTGAATACCGTTTCTGGATTGGGCGTAATCGGCTGAATAACTCGGAATACTTTTACATCCGGCTAACAATAGAAGCGGCAAGGATAAGGCTGTAGCAATTAGTGTTTTTACAAGTCTCATCATCAGTGTCCGTATGAAGTGTATGTTTATACCTTAGGCAGCACAGCGTGAACAGAATGTGAAATAGACGTTATAGATGAGTAATTGAATAGGGTCTGTTGACATTTTCTGTTCAAAAAAATAGCGAGAAAGTAAAATTTAATCGCCAAACCAAATTTACTTCTCGCTATGCCCCGTACAATGCTGAATGATCAACACTGGTCTAAGTTACTTTCTATTTTCCGAAATTTTGATATCTATTTCAAATCTAATTTGAGAAATTTTGTCGAAGCAATACTTTATAGAATAAGAACAGGCTGCCCATGGCGTGATTTGCCTAAAGAATTTGGTTCGTACAATTCAATCTTTAAAAAATATAGTCGTTGGTGTAAAAATGACAAGTTAATGAAAATATTTAAATTAATTTCTTCAAATGCTGATATGGAATGGGTTTTTATTGATGGTAGTCATGTTCGGGCACACCAACATTCTGCTGGAATAAAAGATCAGGATATCTCTAAAAGCATTGGTGGAAATAGTTCTAAAATACACTTAGCTGTTGATGCGGATGGCAATCCAATCGAAATTATTATCTCCGATGGAACGATTCATGATGTCAAGATTGCTCCTAAAATGATTGAAAAACTTGATTTGAGTTAAACGGAAGTATGTTGTGCAGACAAAGGATATGACTCTGAATCATTAAGAGAACAAATATCTGCGAAAAAAACTAAAGCGAATATTCCAAGAAAATCAAATACTCAGTCAAATAATGATCATATGGATTTGTATTTATATAAAATCAGACACTTAGTTGAGAATGCATTTTGTAGGTTAAAGCAGTTCAGAGGAATAGCAACACGATATGATAAGCTAAAGTGTAGCTATGAGGGGGCAGTTGCATTAGCTTGTATATTTATTTGGCTACCTTTATCGGGTAAATTCTATACTTGAAATGTCAACAGACCCTAGAATTTTTCAAATCAAAGATTAAATGTTTAACTTTTTTCCTCGGCCATTAACCAATCAATGATATTCATAACATCACGATTTTCGTTATTTTTTCTGACCATTGCATAAAAATTATAGTCACAATAGATAAAACCAAAAGGGGCAATGATCTTTCCATTTAACATTTCTTTTTCTACTAGAATTTGAGGTGCTATGGCAATTCCTAACCCAGACACGGCAGCCTCTATCATTAAATTCAGACTATCAAAATAACGGTCATTCGCTTTTGGGGAAAAGCTTATTTGAAACTGATCAAACCATGTATGCCATGCACTTTTATTTGAGTGGGTATGAAGTAATGGATAGTTTAAAAGATCATTTACGGAATGAAGAAGATTTATTTCACGATTACAAATAGGACCCATGTTATCGGGAAATAACAGATATTTATTCAAAAAGTTGGGAGGTAGATGATGCTCACTGACGCTATTGATAAATATGTCAACTTTCTCTTTTTCTAACAATTTTAAATCATTACATGTCATTAATTTGATATGGATATTGGGATAAATGACTTCGAGCTTTTCTAATCGAGGAATCAGCCAATTTGCCATAAAACTATGAGAAGCGCCTATGACAACTTCTACTTCAGATGTCTTATTAGTTAACTCAAAGACGCATTGTTCTAAACGATTAAAAAGCTGCGTACAAACGAGCGACAATTCTTCGGTATCCGCCGTCAGAGAGATGGTCGAGGAATGTCGAATAAACAATTTTTTATCCAACCATTCTTCTAACTGCTTTATTTGATGGCTAATCGCACTATGGGTTACACATAATTCTTCGGCAGCTAAGCTGAAACTTTTATTTCTGGCGACAGCTTCGAAAGCTTTTAAAGCATTAAGCGGAGGTAATGTTCTGCGTTTCATGTTGTAAAATTTTCTAACACCATAACCTCAAAATATATCAATTATCAGAAAAATGAAAATATTTTAAGATCGAACGAGTTTTGATAGTAAAAGAGATATGAGATGACAACCCCTTATACAGGTAATGGTCCTGATGCCTTGGGATTTTTTGGTAAATTTGGCGGATGCTACATGCCAGAGAGCTTAATGCCAGCACTTCAAGAATTAGAGCAAGCCTTTAATACTGTTCGGGACAAACCTGAATTTTGGGCTGAATATCAGCAGATTTTAACGGACTTTGTTGGTCGTCCTAGTCCTCTATTTTATGCAAAAAATCTAACAGCTTATGTGGGAGGCGCTCGAATCTATCTCAAGCGAGAAGATTTGAACCATACGGGTGCGCATAAGATCAATAATTGTGTTGGGCAAATCTTATTAGCCAAATTTATGGGCAAAACCAGAATCATTGCAGAGACGGGTGCTGGGCAACATGGTGTTGCAACAGCAACGGTTTGCGCGCTGTTTAAGATGAAATGTACCATTTTTATGGGAGAAACAGATATTCAGCGCCAACAAATGAATGTTGAACGCATGAAATTACTTGGTGCTGAAGTCAGAAGTGTTCAAAAAGGGCGTAGGACTTTAAAAGATGCCATGAATGAAGCATTACGTGATTGGATTCGTCATGTGGATACAACCTATTACCTGTTGGGTACGGGTGCAGGCCCTCACCCATATCCCGTCATGGTGAGAGAATTTCAGAAAATTATTGGTTTAGAAGCCAGAAACCAAATACTCCTGAAAGAAAATAGACTGCCTGATGCTCTAGTTGCTTGCGTTGGTGGGGGATCAAATGCACTAGGGTTGATGTATCCTTTTCTAGAAGACCTGAATGTCAAAATGTTTGGCGTTGAGGCAGGTGGAAAAGGAATAAATAGCGATGAACATGCAGCCTCTATTTGTAAAGGTCAGGTCGGTGTGCTGCATGGCAATTTAACTTATTTATTACAAGACTTAGATGGGCAGATTTTAGAGGGGCACTCTATATCAGCTGGCTTAGATTATCCTGGTGTTGGTCCTGAGCATGGTCTTCTGTTTGAAACAGGGCGTGTGATATATGCGGCGATCACCGATCAAGAAGCCGTAAATGCATTTCAGCTTTTAAGCCAACAGGAGGGTATTATTCCTGCTCTTGAGAGTTCCCATGCGATTGCATATACGATTCAACTTGCTCAAGAAATGCAACCAGAACAGATCATTATTGTCAATTTAAGTGGCAGAGGTGACAAAGACTTAAACACGGTCAAAAAATATCTTGCAGGAGCTACAGCATGAACCGTCTAGATCAAAAATTAGAGCAATTGAAACTGGAAAATCGAAGCGGTCTGGTCTGTTATTTTACTGCTGGAGATCCTAATTTTACCGAAAGTTGTCGTCTGTTAAGCCAATTGGGTCAAGCAGGGGCTGACATTATTGAAGTGGGTATTCCATTTTCTGATCCAGTGGCAGATGGAGAGATCATTCAGGCAGCGCATCTTCGGGCTTTAGGTGCAGGTCAAACGGTAAAACAGACAATTGAGTTGGTAAAAGCAATCAGGCTGCATGATGACCAGACACCAATAATTTTCATGACTTATTTAAATCCGATTATGCAATATGGTTTTGAGACACTTATCGCAGAAACAGAAAATCTTATAGATGGAATATTGATTTTAGATGCTCCATATGGACATCGAGAAAAATTTGAGGCGCAATTAAATGAAAAAAATATGCATTTAATTGCAATGACCGCGCCGACGACCCCAGTTGAAAGGTTAGAGCAAATTTCAGCGCGCGCGACAGGGTTTTTATATCATGTTGCAGAAAATGGATTAACAGGAGGAGACTTCAATCTATCTAATCTTGAGAAAAAGATGACTGAAATAAAGCCGATTTTTAATATTCCTGTTGCAATTGGTTTTGGGATCAAAAATGAAAGCCATGTTAAAGCACTAGCCAATAAAGTAGATCTTATTATCATTGGCTCAGCGCTTGTCGATACTTTTTTTAATAAGGGAATGAATGCGACTTTAGA
This sequence comes from Acinetobacter sp. TYF_19, assembly GCF_043105125.1. Lineage (NCBI taxonomy): Bacteria > Pseudomonadati > Pseudomonadota > Gammaproteobacteria > Moraxellales > Moraxellaceae > Acinetobacter > Acinetobacter sp. TYF_19. The sequence goes on along the minus strand of NZ_JBICLH010000005.1, from coordinate 1,431 downwards.
AAAAGTGACGGTTTTTTCAAAAATAATTAGAGAAAATAAATAATATAGTGTTTTTTAAATCAGTATATTTCAAGCTTAGATTAGCATTTGAAATGCAACGCCTTGTTGGTGCAATAATATGTGTGATTCATAGAGATCGTTTCAATTTAGCGATCTCTAAATCCATCTTGTAATTGGCGTGTTGAATCCGTTCATTGGATGGGTTGTATTGCTTCTGGACCTCATCAGAGAAAGGGGTTTCTTCACATAATTCAAAGTACCTTTCCATCGGTGTTTTACCTTTCAAAGCTGAATGTGGTCTCATCCAGTTATAGTAATGCTGCCATTCGGCTAGCTTGTCTTGTATATCTTCAGAATTAATATCGACAGTAGCGTAGAACTCAGATTTATCAGTCTTTTGAGAACGCTCTACCTTGCCATTCAAATGAGGTGAACCTGGTTTATTTGGCCTAAATTTGATTCCATGCTGCATCAATTTTTTCTGTACTTTTTCAGCAAAAAATTCCCGCCCACGATCGGTCTGTATTCGCTGTATGGGAAAAGGCATTTCTTCAATTACGCAGTCTAAAAAGTCGAGCGTATTCGCCGCTGTTCGGCGTTTATATATCCTTAAAACGCGATATCGTGTGCAGTCATCGATAGATGTGTACTGATATAGCCCAGGACCCAATTTACAGGTATCCATTTGAATTCTATCGCCTGGTAATGGGCGTTCATAACGAATGAAATCTACTTTACGACGGAATTTTTTAATCGGTTTGACTTGATGGGTGGATAGTACTTTATAGATAGTCGCTAAGGACAACGAGACTCCGTGCAGCCTCATCAATTCTGTTTGCAAACGTCGAGCACCCAGATTCCTAGCCGAGCGCATTTCCAATATTAAGGCCTCTAGCTCAGCATTGATTTTAGTATTTGGAGATTTTAATGGGCGTTTACTCTGACTACTTAATCCATCAATACCTTGCTCAGAATATCGTTTCCATCACTTGCGTAATGTTGGTCTAGAAATGCCACATCTCCGACAGACTAGGCCAGCATCATTGGTCTCTTCAAATAATTTAACCCATACGAGTCTTTGTTGAATTTCTCTGTTCATAGACACCAATTATATTGAAATGATGTCTATGAATCACACAATCTTTGTTGTATTTTATTTGAGAATCTAAAAAGTCAATTTATTAAGAAATATAAGTGATAAAACCTTCTCCCATAAAGGAGATGGAACTTTGAGTGTAAATTTTTTTATTGAAAGTAATCGATTTTTAAAAATCACTATTATCATACAGATGTGACATACGTTTTTGCTTAGTCTCTAAATAAGCTTTGTTGAAAATATTTAAACCAACTCTTAAAGGAATACGTTCAACAACGTTAATTCCTAAATCAGTTAAAGATTTAATTTTAAACGGATTATTTGTAATGAGTTTT
>NZ_JBICLH010000059.1:0-43415 GCF_043105125.1 Acinetobacter sp. TYF_19 | reverse complement strand
CCGATATGGAGTGGATTTTTATTGATGGCTCTCATGTACGTGCTCATCAACATTCTGCCGGCATAGCGAATCAATCTATTTCTAAAAGTGTAGGAGGAAATTCCTCAAAAATACATTTGATTGTTGATGCACATGGCAATCCTATTGATTTCATGATTACCGATGGAACCACACATGATGTTAAAGTTGCACCTGATTTAATATCAACATTAGATTTAAAAGAGACAAAAGTGGTATGTGCAGATAAAGGCTATGATTCAGAACCACTGCGTGAACAGATCAGGAAAACAGGGACTAAAGCGAATATACCAAAGAAAACAAATAGCCAATCGAACAATGACCATATGGACTGGTATTTATATAAAATCAGGCATTTAGTTGAAAATATGTTTTGTAGATTAAAGCAATTTAGAGGAATAGCTACTCGATATGACAAGCTCAAAAGAAATTATCAAAGTTCTGTTGCTTTAGCCTGTATATTTTTATGGCTACCTTTATAGGGTTAATTATGAACAGTAAATGTCAACAGACCCTAATTCTTTTAGAATATCGTCTAGTTCATTTGCAGTAATAATTGACATATCGAAGCAACTCAAAATAAAAAAGATTATCCATGAACAATATGATCAAAAGATGTCAGAAATCATCTTTCTCACTATTTTCATTTCAATAGCAAAATAAAAGCCCGATCAGTATCAAAACAAATCGGGCTTTTTGTCTGTAATCACTCAGACCAGAAAGTTATTATAATAAAAAACCTGTTTACCTCTCTCCAAATAAACAGGCTTAACTGCACAAACTTCATCTAATCATTATATTTTCATTTCTTTATGCCACACACTCTACAGCTCAAATATTTCAAATAAATGAAACTCTAGGACTTTTTAACACAACTCAATTCTTAATCATCATTACGTAAAAAGGTTAACTCATATTCATCATGCGTAATTTTAATCTTAATATTACGATAAGTCCGCTTATTCGGATCTAAAGATGAACTCATTACATTTTCTGCAAATTTTTTATTCGACATAAATTTTGCATAGAGCATATAACCAATACGGATTTTTTTAATGGCCTTTTTCTTACCTTTTGCTTCATATTGATCCAAGGTTTCATCTAAAAAATCTAAATTTAATTCACTCATCCATTCCTCTCTATTTTATTGTCGTTTGCCACATCTTTTTTAACCGATTTTTGTGTAAATAACCAGCAAAACCACTTTATTGTTTATTTTCATTTTTGTCAGAAAACTTACTTTTATTGCATTATTGCGCTGGATACAACGGATCTTTCTACACCAGCTGAAGTGGTTCAAATTTAGCTTCAAACATAAAAACCACCCTCAGGTGGTTTTTATGGTATCGATGTAAAATGAAAGTTTGATGAATTAGATAGACATGAGAGCCGAATAGCTAAGCGGTACTGAAAAGCTGACCAAAACTAATGATGCAGTCCGTTGTAAATTTTTTTGATTCAACCATGAGATTTTATTGGCCACCAAAACAGAGCCAATAAAAACCCAAAACAATGCAATCGGTGCAATTAAACATAAAAATAACCCCATATGCACTGTATAGGCTTGCAAACTTGACCACGCTACAGCTGGAAAAACGGCTGAAGCAAATAATAGCGCTTTAGGATTTAACATGGTCGCACAAAAAAGCGCCTGTGCTGTAATAGATGGCTGATTTAGGTCAGCAGCAACAGTAGAGGTTTTCCATAATTTAAAGGCCAAGTAAATAATATAAGCCGCACTAAAAAGCTTCAAGATGGGTGGCAGAATAGGTAGAGATTCAGCAATCGAGTCAATTAAAATCCCCCAAGCGCTGATGGCAATAAAATAACCCACCACTTCTGCTGGAATCAATTTCAGGGATTTTTTAACACCCGTTTCAATGCCTGATGAAGCTAAAAGGGTATTTGTTGGTCCGGGTGTTAAAAGGATGGTAATGACCAAACTTACAAAAAGCCATGAAAACATTCACTATCCTTTTCCTTATAAAGTTGGCCAAATACTTCAATATTTCGTTTTATTTGTCGATCTTTTAAATGTAAGAAAAAATTTAATACAAAAAAGAACACCTTATAAAACAAATTCTTAATATTCTCTTTATCTAACATTAAGTAATAAACACAACTTGCTAAAAATCATCTGGACATAGCAAAAATTCACTGCTAAACCGTAATTTTGTATTATTTTTATACAAAATCAAAAAGCTCATGCTCTACAGCCCTTACATTCAAATGATAGCTCTAAGCGTTCTCATCGGATGTTTACAAAAACTCTTCCTTCTCCATAAGATGAATCATTCCTTATGCTGAAGTTCAATATTGCTGTGGATCAATGTTCGATTAACACATCTTATATGCTCTTACTTAAAAAATTGAGATCCCGTATTCTTCAATTTTTGACAATGGGCTATGCAAGCCCGTAATCTTATACAGCTATACGCTATAATTACGCCATATTTGCATAAAGCAAAACTGCTAGATCGGCTGCTAACTGTTTTCTATAGCCATTGCTGAACTTTGAAACATTGGAGATTTTTTGAGTGGAAAAGCCAATTATCATTTTTGATATGGACGGTACATTACTGGATCTTGCCTATGATGATTTTATTTGGAATCATCAGCTTCCTATCCGTTATGCTGAACAACACCAGTGCTCTTTAGAACAAAGTACTCAAGCGCTGTTTCAGTTTTATCAAACTCATAATCACACACTCAATTGGTATTCTACGCGCTTTTGGACAGCTAAAGTCGGCGTAGATACGCTCGCTTTGCAGCAGGAATTTAAGCATAAAGTTGGCCTGCGTGAAGGCTGCCTTGAACTTCTCGACTATTTAAAAAGTAACGGCTACCCTTGCTGGCTTGCCACTAATGCGGACTGTGAGGGACTCAAGTTCAAACTTGAACACACGAAACTGGCTTCATATTTCGATGTCATTATTAGCAGCGAAACCCTCGGTCATGCCAAAGAGTTTACTGAGTTTTGGCAACATCTCCATGAACGCCATCCTTTTGCAGCCACACAGTGTTACTTTATCGATGACACCGAAAAAGTATTAAAAGGTGCTGAAAGTTATGGTATTCAAAACCTATTTACCATTGCTCAACCCTCATCACTAGGTCAAAGCAAGACATCCAGCCCTTATCCGATCTTAAATCAGCTCACCGATTTAATTCCTTATTTAGAGCAAGCTGAGGTCACGGCCAAATATGCGTAAATCCACTTTAGCGGAAGATGCTGTAGGCATGCGCATTGACAAATGGTTATGGGCAGCACGTTTTTTTAAAACGCGCTCCATTGCCAAAAATGCAATTGAGGGGGGCAAAGTTCACCACAATGGCGAACGTGTCAAAGTGTCAAGAGAAGTTCGGGTTGGAATGGAACTCACCATACAACAAGGTATTGACAAGAAAACCGTAGTGATCAAAGAACTCTCTGACGTGCGTGGCCCCGCTCCTGTTGCACAAAAATTATATGAAGAAACTGAAGTCAGTATTACACGACGGGAATTGATTGCAAGCCAAAGAAAGTTGCATAATCTAGCTCGACCTGATCATCGTCCAAGTAAAAAAGACCGACGCGATATCAGTAAGTTTAGACAAGAAAATGATCAACAATTTGACCAGTATTGGTCTTATAATGATGATGAATGACATGCGTCATATTGTGTCGCACACGATGTGACTTTTATAGAAGATACAGACTAAATCTGTCACTATACTGAGCATATTCAGTAAATATCCGTGACATCGTTTTGAGGTTGTAAGATGGATGATAATAAAAGCAAGGCGCTCAATGCTGCGCTAAGCCAAATTGAAAAGCAGTTTGGTAAAAACACAGTAATGCGTCTTGGCGATAACACCGTACAAGCTGTTGAAGCGGTATCAACGGGTTCTTTGACACTTGATATTGCTCTAGGCATAGGCGGCTTACCGAAGGGTCGTATCGTTGAGATTTATGGTCCTGAATCTTCAGGTAAAACAACCATGACTTTACAAGCGATTGCTGAATGTCAAAAAGCAGGTGGTACATGTGCATTTATCGATGCAGAACACGCTTTAGACCCACAGTATGCGCGTAAACTTGGCGTAGATATTGACAATCTACTGGTTTCTCAGCCTGACCATGGTGAGCAAGCACTTGAAATTGCAGACATGCTGGTTCGCTCTGGTGCCATTGACCTCATCGTTGTCGACTCTGTTGCAGCATTGACACCACGTGCGGAAATTGAAGGTGAAATGGGCGACTCGCACATGGGCCTCCAAGCACGTTTAATGAGCCAAGCATTACGTAAAATTACAGGTAATGCAAAACGTTCAAACTGTATGGTGATTTTCATTAACCAAATTCGTATGAAAATTGGTGTAATGTTTGGTAGCCCTGAAACCACGACTGGTGGTAATGCGTTGAAATTCTATGCGTCTGTGCGTTTAGACATTCGTCGCGTAGGTCAGGTCAAAGAAGGCGATGAAATCGTTGGTTCTGAAACCAAAGTGAAAGTTGTCAAAAACAAAATGGCACCTCCATTCCGCGAAGCGCTCTTCCAAATCCTATATGGTAAAGGCGTCAACCACTTGGGCGAACTTGTAGACTTGGCTGTTCAACAAGAAATCGTACAAAAAGCAGGTGCTTGGTATTCATACCAAGGTGATAAAATTGGTCAAGGTAAAAATAATGTGATCCGTCACCTTGAAGAAAACCCTCAGTTGGCTGAAACCATTGAGAAAATCATTCGAGAAAAACTACTGACGACCGCAAACGCTGCGCCAGTAGAAGAGAATGAAGAAGAGCCAGACTTTTTAGATGCTTAATTAAAAGTATCTAAAAAGATTAAATGTTATTACACGACATTTAGGCTTACACTAAGAAACGCCCTACGGGGCGTTTTGTTTATTCAGATCTATTTCATCGTCTATTATGCCTAATTCAAAATTCCCCAAACTTCTTGACTATGACGCTCTCAAACAACAGTTTGGTGAGGAAGAATCCCCTGCTACTCAATACTGCCACACACAAGTAACACAAGAAACTGTTGATGCTTTAGATTTTGATGAAGAGAATCAACCCAAACCCACAGGTTTAACAGGTTCTCGTCTACGTTCTTATGCCTTTGCAGTATTAACACGTAAGGAATATTCAAAAGCAGAATTGATTGAAAAATTGGCCGCATGGGCAATGCACCGCGAAGAAGTGATTACACTGGTTGAAGAGCTTTCAGCACAAAACTATCAGAGTGATCAACGTGTGGCTGAGATCACTTTATCGAGCCAAAAGCGTAAAGGCAAAGGCCCTAATCGCATTAAACTGGCGTTAAAAACTAAAAAAATCGACACTGGTTTAATTTTAGAAGAACTGAAAGAAACGGATTGGGTCGAACAAGCCTATCAACTCAAAGTTAGAAAGTATGGAACTGAGGTCGCAACAGATCCAAAACTAAAAGCCAAGCAAATCCGTTTTTTAATGTATCGTGGTTTTGAAATGGATGCGATTATGAAAGCGATTAGCAGGGTTGATGACTAATCACCATTCGCTCTTGACCAAGCTATACCCAAATCACCTTTATAAATATTGATCTTATATTCACACCCAACATTAACTACATGTAATCGTTAATGAATTATAAAATTATAGCACTCTTAAATAAGTATAAATCAAACCAAACTCAGAAAAGCTTAAATATATACAAGACGTGTAAGATAAAAAATAATGCAATGATTTCTAATGCTTGAAATAATTTTCGATAAATTAAATGATCTGTATTTAACGTGATATTAAAATACATCACGCCCAAAAGAAAAAATACACATGGTAGAGAGCAAAAAGAGGTGAGGAATAGAGTAAATGAATTTTAAAATAAAAGTTAAGGGTAAAGATAATAGGAAATATGACAAATGTAATAACAGTCAATGGACAAGATATTTTTAAATTTGGTCTACATACAATGTATTTGTGTATTGATTATTATATTTTTAATAAATGAATATGGTGGCAACCCTACCAGCAAACCTTCGGCACATCATATTTCTACTACCGTTGCTACCTTCCGGTCCTGGCGGGGTTCGTAGAGTACAATTGCGAAGTAACCGGCAGGGCTACCATTGCAAGAACAGAGTATAGAGATTTTTCCCTAAGTTGCAAGCCTATAAACGACTTTTCAATAAGCATTTCATTCAATTGACTATTTATAAAACAAACTCAAGAAAAATCGCTCAATTATTGGTAACGACTAGGCTACATTCATTTACCTAAATATACGACAACAATGTAAAAGCTTATTGCAATTCATAACGTTGCCGTTTTTAATGGGGTAAATGAATTTCGTTTGATGTTTTCCCCATCAAAGCCTTATAACACGGATATTTTATGATGCTAAAGAAGCATAGCCTATGTGCCCTCACCCTACTTTGCACAACGCCTGTTTTCGCCAATATTCCAATTGAATCTCGCGGCTTAAGCCAAGCAACGAACAATAGTGTCAATCCAACCAGCGTCGCAGTAGACACAGGTGCGAGTGCAACAGCAACCAATATTAATTGGCAAATCATGCAAAAGAACCAACAATTAGAAAATGATTTGCGTAGCTTACGCGGCAAACTTGAAGAACAAGACAACGAAATCGCTCAACTCAAACATGAGTTGGAAAACCGTTACGCTGACCTAGATCAACGCTTAGAGTTACTTCAACAAAAAGTAGACCCTGAAGCGAGCAATACAACGGAGGATAACCAACAGGATACTCCTCCCAGTAACACCGCAATCACCAACGCCAGCAGTAGCACAACCACGGTAGCAGTAAACAAAGCACCTGTAGTGGTCAGTACGCAAAACACATCAGAGCCATCTGAGCTAGAAAAAGCCGCGTATACTGTTGCATTGGATGCCTATAAGCAAGGTGGTGCGAAGAAAGCGATTGCACCCATGCAAAATTTTATTAAAAACAATCCCAACAGTGTTTACATCAGCAATGCATATTTCTGGTTAGCGGAATTTAATTTAGCGATTGAACCTACCAACTATGCAGAAGCGAAAAAGAACTACGGGATTGTAGCAAACCAATACCCAAACTCTTCGCGCGCACCTCGAGCCGTCTATCAACTCTATAATATTGCCAAAGAAGTGGATAAAAACTCGACTCAGGCCAACCAATACAAAGCCAAACTTCTTAAGCAATATCCCAAGTCTGAAGAAGCCTCTTTCTTTAAAAAATAATTTTTCCTACAGATATAAAAAAAGACACGCGAAGTGTCTTTTTTTATCTTTGGATTAAACTTAACGCACAATGCCACGCTCTGACTGTTCTAAGGAGTCAATGAGCAATTGTACCTCAGCGACTTCAGGCAAAATTTCTGCACGGATACGTTCTAAAGCCTGCTCTGTCGTCAAACCTTCTTTATAGATTAGTTTAAATGCTGTACGTAAACCTTGAATCACATTTTTAGACCAACCTTTACGACGCATACCTTCAACATTCATCGCAAAAGCATGTGCAGGATTACCAGAAACCATCACATAAGCAGGTACATCTTTCACAATCAATGATGCACCACCAATCATGCTATAAGAATCAATCTTACAGAATTGGTGTATACCCGAGTTACCGCCGACAATCACATAGTCACCGACGTGAACATGGCCAGCCACGCCGACGTTGTTTGCAAAAATATTATGATCACCGACCACACAGTCGTGCGCAATATGCGTATTTACCATCAATAAATTATGGCTACCAATCTTGGTTATACCGTGATCCTGAACCGTGCCACGGTGTAAACTACAATGTTCACGAATTTTATTATGGTCACCAATTTCTAACCAGGTTTCTTCACCTGCATATTTTAGATCTTGGCAGACCTCACCCACGCTTGCGAATTGGAAAATTTCATTGTGTTCTCCAATACGTGTATAACCACCGACCACTACGTGCGAATGTAACTGCGTACCTGCACCAATAGTGACATTTGGACCAATAATACAATACGGTCCAATCTTTGCATCTGCTGCAATCACGGCAGATGCATCGATGATTGCTGTTGGGTGAATAAATTCGTTATTGCTCATGATTGCTCTATTTTCTGATGCGAAACCATAATTTCCGCAGATGCTGCTACTACACCGTCAACGGTGGCAATACAATTATATTTGTAAATACCACGTTTCTGCATAACCAATTCTGATTTTAACACCAATTGGTCACCTGCAACGACTTGCTTTTTAAAGCGAACTTTCTCTGCACCTGCGAACAAGAACAAAGAACCTTCACTTGGTTTCTCATTGTTCATGATGAAACCAAGAATACCTGAAACTTGCGCTAATGCTTCGACAATCAAAACACCAGGCATAATTGGATAATTAGGAAAATGGCCTTGAAGGAACTCTTCATTAATAGACACATTTTTATACGCCACAATTCCATTTTCAGTCACATCAACAACACGATCGACCAATAAAAAAGGATAGCGGTGTGGTAAGTACTCACGAATGGTTTGAATCGTCATTGGCAATTCAGGTTTCGTGAAACTAGTAGAATTCGACTCAGTCATCATATTTCTATTTACGCAATTTAATTGTTGATTCAAGGGACTCGATTTGAGCCTGCATATGATCAAGTTTTTTTACCAATTGGGTCAATGGCACATCTGCTAATTGTCTTAAACGAACAACAGTGCGTTTCCACTTTTGATTTTCAAACAGTCCAATTCCTGAAGAATACGTTCCAGCCACAGAAATATTATTTGTGACCATTGACATTCCAGTTAAAGTGACATTATCAACAATATTTAGGTGCCCTGCAATTGCAGACCCACCACCCACAATGCAATTTTTGCCAATGGTTGTGCTACCCGCTATTGCAGTGTTGGCAGCAAAAGCTGAATTGGCACCAATTTTAACGTTATGGGCGATTTGCACAAGGTTATCAATAATGACGCCATCTTCCAAAATTGTGTCATCCAATGCACCGCGATCAACACTACAATTTGAACCAATCCGTACATCATTTCCAATGATGACCGAACCCAATTGAGCAATTCGATGCCATTTCCCTTGATAAGGGGCAAAACCAAAACCTTCACTACCAATTACAGTATTGGCATGAATACGAACACGATCGCCAATTTTGCATGACATCAAATTTACATGCGATTCAATTAAACCACCGCGGCCAATTTCAACCCCATCATGTATACTGACATGTGAATGGATAATCGTATCATCGCCAACAACGCAATTTGCTCCAATGACCACATAATGACCAATATAAGCAGTATCTGAGATGATTGCAGAAGGATGTATCTGTGCAGTGCTTTCGATGCCCTGTTCAGTGTGCTTAACCTCAAAAGCATGGGTTAAAATGGCAAAGGCCAAATAAGGATTGGCAACAACAATAAAGTTTTGATGTTCAACCAAGAGATCCTTCAGATCAGCTGTAACAATGAATGCTCCAGCTTTAGACTGCTGTGCTTGCTCTAAGTATTTTTCACCATTTACAAATGCAAGATGCCTAGATTCTGCCGAATCTAGACTTGCTAATCCCTTAAGGATTAAATCAGCTTGACCTACACACTCACCTTGGACTAAACGAGCAAGATCTTCTAAGCGATACTGTTGAGGATTCATTGATTACTTAATTGCGTTAACCTTTTGAATCATTTTATCAGTTAAATCATACTTAGCGTCATAGGCAAGTGCTGAGTTTTTATTCAAAACAACATCTAATTGATTTTCTTTACGCAATTGTTCAGCAACTTGCTTCACGCGACCATCAAATACACTACGTACTTGCTGAATAGAGCTTTGCACACTGCTTTGCATGGTTTGCTGCAAAGTATTGAACTCGTTCATTTTGGTTTGATACTGAGTCACCATTTTTTGCTTATCCGCAGCGCTTAGCTTATCACCTGTTTGTAAACGCTGTTGTAAGTCTTGAAGCTCTTTACTAAGTTGATCAAGCTTCGTACTTTGAGGTTGAATTTTCTGTTGAAAACTCGAATTTTGCTGTTTTAAATAGGTACTATTTTCAACAACACGCTCAAGATCCACCACACCATAACCAGCAGCATTCGCCACTGTAGAAGTTAATGCTGTAAGTGTTAAAGCTGTAAGAAGTTTTTTCATATTTATATCTTTCATGTAGAGAAAAGGTCGACCTTAGAAGGTACGACCGATTTCAAATTGAATGTTCTTTGTTTCATCGCCATCTTTATCATTCAATGGATATGCATAGCTGAGAGACAATGGACCAATCATCGTAATCCAAGTAAAGCCTACACCCACGCTATAACGCATGTTAGAAACATCAAAACCAAAGTTGTCTTTACAGTATTGTTTCGCATCTACACCTACATCAGTTTTACTTCCAGTCATATATAACTGACCAGATGGAACATCACACTGCGTATCAAATACTTGCGCGCCTTCGGCAAAGATAACTGGGCGAACCTGACGAGTCCAATCCCCTTTAAATGGCAAAGGCAAAGCCAACTCTGTACCAAATTGGATCAGTGCATTACCACCCACTTCCTCATAGTCATTATCTTTAGATCTTGATTCGCTATAAGTCACACCTGGATATTTCGGACCTAAGGTACTGTTATCATAACCACGTACCGAACCAAAACCACCAGCATAGAAGTTTTTATAGAATGGTAAGTCATTACCATAACCCAACTTACCATAGCCACGAAGTACGAAGTCTTTGCCTAATGGGAAGTATGCCTGAGCATCATATGTCAGCTTTTGATATTCAACATCACTACCGGGTAATGCAATTTCACCATTAATACGATGCGACATACCAGATGTCGGGAACACCGGACGGTTTAAGGTGTTATATGACCAACCTAAGTTTAAGTTATACGTTAAGAAGTCACCGGTAAACTCAGAACCAAACGGTGCCGATGGATTAGAACAAGTCTCTCCTACTGCAATATTTTCATCTAAACAATAAGTCGATGTACTTTTTGTCTTACCGCCATGCGCCAACAAATAATCACGTACATAGGTCGATACATACGGACCTGTGGTGACTTCAGTTTGGTCGATGTTTAAACCCGCACTAATGCTTTGGTTTTCATCAATTGGGTAACCGAAATTGATACCACCACCAAAACTATCCGTCACATAGTTGTTGACGTTATAGTCTTCATCCAACTTGGTTTTACGGTAGTACATGTTATAACCACGACGTACACCATCAATCGTAAAGTACGGATCGGTCACACTTAGGTTGTAGTAATCTTGTGTTTCTGAGCGGGATAAATCAATGGCAACAGAGTTACCTGTACCCATGAAATTAGTTTGACTTAGACCCGCTTGGAAGGTTACACCACCACTTTGCGAGAAACCAACTGCTAAAGTACTGGTACCTGAGTGTTGCTCTTCAACATTAATGTTTAAATCAACCTGATCAGCTGTGTTCGGAACACGTGCAGGCTTGATATCTACAGTCTTAAAGAAGCCTGTACGCTCTAAACGAACTTTAGATAAATCAATTTTCTCATTACTTGCGAGTGCACCCTCCATTTGACGCATTTCACGACGTAATACTTCATCCGCAGTTTTCGTGTTGCCGGTAAAGTTAATACGACGCACAGTGACTTGCTGACCTGGATTCACATAATAATTTAAATCCACCAGATGAGTTTCTTTATCGATTTGAGGTACGACGTTCACTTCTGCATAGTAATAACCTGCATTACCGTATTTACGTAGAAGCAACTGTTTAACCGCATTCACTTTTTCTTGTGAATAAATATCGCCATCTTTATAAATTTGTAAAGCTTTCAGCTCTGCTGGGGTGTATAAAGCATCGCCCAAAAATTTGGTTTCGCCAAATTTAAACTGTTCGCCTTCATCCACTGAAACTTCAACAAAAATATTCTTTTTATCTTCACTTAAATTTAAGCTTGAGTGATTGATATTAAAGTTGATATAGCCTTTGTTTAAATAAAGTGCACGTAAAGACTCTAAACTTGCAGCCATCTTTTCACGTGCATAACGGTCATTACGTGAAATAATGGACGTCCAACCACTCTCTTTTACTGCAAACGCTTGTTCAATTTCGCTTTCTTTAAATACGGTATTACCAATAATATTGATATCTACAACTTTTGCAGCCTTACCTTCAACAAACTCGATAGTGAGGTCTACACGGTTATTCGGCTTCGCTGTTGTCACAACTTTTACATCAGCATCATAACGACCTTGCTGCATGTACTGTTGTTCAAGCTCAGACTCAACCGTCTGTAGCGCTGATTTTTTCAGCACTTCACCTTCGGTAATCCCCATCTTCTTCAAGCCTTCTTCCAAGGCCTCTTTAGGAATGAGTTTATTACCTTTAAATTCAACTTTAGAAATCAGTGGGCGTTCGACAACTTTGAAAACCAGCGTATCACCCTGCTTTTCTGTTTTAATGTCATCAAACAAACCTGTTGCATATAAACTACGAATGGCATTGGCAAGTGCTGCATCGCTCACACGATCCCCACTATTCAACGGAATCATTCCATAGACATTTGCTGGCGTTAAACGAACAAGTCCATCAACCTTAATATCACGTACTATATAATCTTCTGCTGCATATACTTGTTGTACTGTTGCCATAGCACTGATGAGCGCCAAAGGCATAAATAAATGTGTGTGCTGCATGCCAGTTTTTTCCGATGTAAAATTTAATTCCGTATCTACGCTTTTTTACAAACGCATAAAATCATTGAATAGTGCCAAAAGCATCATACTTCCGAGCAATACCATACCAATTTTTAAACCAACCAATTGTATTTGTTCAGAAACAGGTTTACCACGTATTAGTTCTATAAAATAATAGACCAAATGTCCACCATCAAGCATAGGAATAGGCAATAAATTTAATATCCCTAAACTTACACTCATCAATGCCATAAATGAGATAAAAGTTTGCCAACCCATTTCCGCACTTTGTCCTGCGACTTTGGCAATCGTGATCGGTCCTGATAGGTTGTCTAGACCAATCAAACCGCGCACCATTTTTACAATCGAGTTCAAAATCATACTCGACAGTTGACCGGTTTTATCTACCGCCATCATGAAGGCTTCGGCAGGATTATATTGTATCGTTTGTTTATATTCTGTAGGAATACTGATTTTCCCAGGGTCACTTTGTACACCTAAGACACCAGAAACCTTGCCCATATTGTCGCGTTTACCTTGTGGCATCACTTCAAGTTGTACCAATTGATTTTGGCGAAGCACATCAATTTTTAACAATTTCTCAGGTGAAGCTTGAACCACTTGAACCACATCAAACCAATCATTCATCTTAATGCCATCAATCGCGACAATTTTGTCACCTTGTTGCATACCCTGACGAATGGCTGCACCATCTTCGCTCAACTTAGTCACGACCGCAGGAATTTTAGGTCGATAAGGCGTAAAACCCAGAACATCAAGCGGAGACTGTGTTTGATCTTTCAAGAAGTTTTGAATAGGCAAACTAAATGTCTTAACTTGTCCCGCACGTTCGGCCTGAATTTGGATTGATCCCGTTTCACCTACACGATCAACCAAGGCAAAATTCAACTTTTCCCAAGTGGGTGTCGTTAAGCCATCAACAGCGGTAATTTTATCGCCCACTTGCATTTGAACTTGTGCTGCAGGTGTATTAGGTAGCACTTTACCCACACGTGTATTCAACTGCTCTTGTGCAGGCAAAAACAAAATCCAAAACAGAAAAATGGCGAATGCCAAGTTAATCAATGGGCCAGCCGCAACAATTGCGATACGCTTCCAAGGTGATTGACGATTAAATGCTTTGGGCACATCCTCTTCAGCAACATCGCCTTCACGCTCATCCAGCATTTTGACATACCCCCCTAAGGGCAATGCTGAAAGCTGATATTGAATACCAGACTTTTTAGACGTCCACTTTAAAACCGTTGGTCCAAAACCAATGGAATAAACTAAAACTTTTACGCCCAATTTACGCGCAACAAAATAGTGCCCAAACTCATGTATTGCAATAAGTGGGCCTAAAAGCAAAATTGCCGCAACAATCATAAACAAGGCGCTCATGCTTAAATTCCTATATTCACCACATATTGCTGAGCAACATGACGTGCGTTTTGATCGGCTTCTAAAATAACATCAAGTTGTGTTGCTGCTTGATGTGGGATGGTATTCAAAGTGTGTTCAACAATAGCAGGAATACCCATAAACCCCACCTGTTGATTTAAAAATGCAGCAACCGCAATTTCATTGGCTGCATTTAAAATCGCTGGGGCTGTGCCCCCAGTTTTCATCGCTTGACGTGCCAAGCTTAATGCTGGGAATCGATGTGTATCAGGCGCTTGAAAATCCAACTGATGATTTTTAAATAAATCTAAAGCTGGAACATGGGTTTGAATACGCTCAGGCCATGCCAATGCATGTGCAATTGGCGTACACATATCAGGATTTCCCATTTGCGCCAATGTTGAACCATCCACATATTGCACCATGGAATGAATAATACTCTGCGGATGCACAACTACTGTAACAAAATGTTCTTCGATTGAAAAAAGATGACAAGCTTCAATTAGCTCTAACCCTTTGTTCATGAGGGTCGCCGAATCAACCGAAATTTTCTGCCCCATGGACCAATTCGGGTGTTTGCACGCCTGTGCAGGCGTTACATTGTGTAATTCATCTAAACTATGTTTTAGAAATGGCCCGCCGGATGCAGTCAGAAGGATACCAGACACTCCAAGTTTCGGCTTTCCGTGACGCTCAGCTTGTAAATAGGTCTGGGGCAAGCATTGAAAGATTGCATTATGTTCAGAATCTACAGGAAGTAAAAGAGCCTGATGGTCATGAGCAGCTTGCATCATGATGTCACCCGACATCACCAGCGCTTCTTTATTTGCCAAAAGGACACGCTTTCCTGCTTTTACCGCTGCTAGCGTCGGCATTAAACCTGCCGCACCAACAATCGCCGCCATTACCACATCCACTTCTGGATGTTCAGCAACTGCGATGAGGCCTGCCTCATCCGCCAAAATTTCAATGTTTTGTAAATTGGCTGCGACTAGAAGCTGGCGCAGTTCATCTACTTTGGCTTGAGGTACAACTGCAATTTCAGGTTGAAACTGCTGACAAATATCGACAAGTTCTTGCATCCGACTATGTGCCGTAACAGCAAACACAGTGTAGTGTTCAGCATGTTGTTGCAATATTTTTAAGGTGCTCTGCCCAATCGAACCAGTAACACCCAAAATACAAACAGATTGAGACATTTACAAATCTACGCCAATAAGTTTTAACACATATACACCCGCAGCAAAGATAGGTGCCGCAGCCAGTAGCGAGTCAATACGATCCAATACCCCACCATGCCCTGGCAAAATACGACCTGAGTCTTTAATTCCAGCACGACGTTTAATCATAGACTCAAACAAATCACCGAGCACCGAGCTAAATACAGTCACTACAGATAAAATAAGAAATAATAAATGCTGTGCGTACGTTAGGTCTAAATAGAGGATTTCAACAGCGACCACAATGATCATGGCCGTAATCACACCACCATAGAGACCTTCCAAAGATTTATTTGGACTCACTTCAGGTGCAAGTTTACGTTTACCCAGTTTACGCCCAACAAAGTATGCCCCGCTGTCAGCACCCCATACCAATAAAAACAGGTACATCAGCCACCATGGAGACATCTTCCAGAGTGCAAAAATAGCGGTCACAGCCGAAGATATCAGAACAATCCCGACCACCTTAAGGGTTGAATTATACCAAGCATCATAATTTGGATAAGATTTAACCCAATACAGACTGAGCAACCAGCATAGAATAGAGGCAGCCCAAAGTAGAAGTGCTATATCATTAAAGTATAAGGCAAGTGTAGCAAGGCCAGCACTAAGTAAACCAAAACCCCACGCTAGAGGTTTATGAACATTTTTTGTTGTACGGGGCATGAGTTTAAACCACTCATAGCCTGCAACCCCTGCCGCAATAATCATCAGCACAAACATTGGATAGTGTGACTGGGTTGCAAACATACAACTCAGTACAACGGCCACCAAAACCAATGCGGTTATAATCCGCTCTAACATTTATTAGTTCTCAATTTTATCTTGTAGAATTTGTTCCGTCGTTTTCCCGAAACGACGTTCACGCCCACCAAATACAGCTAAGGCGTCATCAAACTCTTCTACACTGAACTCTGGCCAAAGAGTCGGAGTGAAGTAAAGCTCTGCATAAGCTGCTTGCCACAACATAAAGTTCGATAAACGAAAATCCCCACCTGTACGAATCAATAGATCCACAGCGGGTAAATCACTCAAACTTACGTATTGGCCAAAAATATGTTCATCAATTTGCTCAGGATCTAACGCTTGAGATTGAACAACAAGTGCAATCTGCTTAGCCGCATGCGCCATATCCCACATCCCACCGTAACTAATTGCGATGGTCAAAGTCATCTTGTCGAAATTAGCAGTGTCTTGTTCGGCATGCAACATTAAGTCACGCAATTGCGGAGATAATTTAGAACGATCACCAATAAAACGTAAAGACATTTGATATTGATGCATACGAGGCAACTGTTCATGAATCGTGTCTTCCAACAGTTTCATGAGCAAATCAACTTCAGCTTGAGGGCGCTTCCAATTTTCACTCGAAAAAGCAAAAACGGTTAATGCTTGAATATTTTTTTTTCGACAATGCTCTACAATCGGGTCAAGGACATTTTTTCCTTCACGGTGACCATCGCCCTTTTGCATTGCATTTTTTTTGGCAAAACGATTGTTGCCATCCATGATGATGGCAACATGTTTTGGAAGAGTCAGCTTATCTTCTGAATCGGTCATTATACAAGTTAGACCTTCAACAACTCAGCTTCTTTATTCGCAAGACGCTTGTCGATTTCAGCAACAAACTTATCTGTGATTTTTTGAATATCATCAGATGCACGACGCTCATCATCTTCAGAAATTTCTTTTTCTTTCAACAATGCTTTGATGTCGCCCAGTACATCACGGCGAATATTACGTACTGCAACTTTTGCATTTTCAGCTTCGTTACGCGCAACTTTTTGCATGTCACGACGTGTTTCTTCCGTCAATGCAGCCATTGGAACTCGAATCGCATCAGCCGTAATTGGGTTTAAGCCCAAATCTGACTCACGAATCGCTTTATCAATTGCCGCAACCATCGTACGCTCAAATGGCTGAACCAACAATGTACGCGAGTCTTCAACACCCACGTTTGCCACTTGGTTTAATGGCACATCTGAGCCATAGTAAGGAACCATTACCCCGTTTAAGATAGATGGATGCGCACGTCCAGTACGAACCTTGGCAAAACCATGTTCTAACGAGTCAAGTGACTTGTTCATACGGTCTTCTGCGTCTTTTTTAAGATCGTTAATCATGTGATCTTCCTTACTTAATTCGAAAAGATATAAATTCTAAAATAGCGTGTAGTATAAAGAGCTTTCGAGGTCACGTACATTAGTTCGTTACGTGAGTACCCTCTTTTTCACCCATAACCACTGAAAGCAATGAACCTGCTTTATTCATGTCAAAGACTTGAAGCGGCACATTGTGGTCACGACACAAGCAAATCGCTGTTAAATCCATCACACCCAATTTCTCATCTAACACTTGGTCAAAAGTTAAGGTGTCATATTTAACGGCATCATCGTATTTGCTTGGGTCTTTGTTGTAGACACCATCAACTTTCGTTGCTTTTAGGATCAGGTTGGCTTCAATCTCGATACCACGTAAGCATGCTGCTGTATCTGTGGTAAAGAACGGATTACCTGTACCTGCGACAAACACACAAACTTCACCTTGTGTTAGATGACGAATGGCATCACGGCTTGAGTATGATTCAACTACAGCACCAATTGGCAATGCTGACATCAAACGAGTTTTGATATTACGGCGTACCAAAGCATCACGTAATGCCAAACCATTCATCACGGTTGCAAGCATACCCATTTGGTCACCGGTTACACGACCAACCAAACCATCTTTTTGTAATTGACTACCGCGATATAAGTTACCACCACCCACAACAATCCCGACCTGCACACCCAAACCCACTAAGTGCGCAATTGCCAAAGACATTTGATCAAGTACTTGAGCATCAATACCCATATCTTTATTTCCAGCCAATGCTTCGCCAGAAAGTTTCAGTAAGATGCGTTCAAAACGTGGTTTTTTAGAATCCAACATCGCAATAACTCCAATATCTAAATTTTAAAATTTTATTTGTGTCTTAATTCGATTTAATCGAAATCAATTGTGCATACAGATCATATTCATCTGCATCGGTAATTTCGACTTCTAACAAATCGCCTGATTTAATCTGGCTTTTATCAATATCTTCCACAAAGACATTGCCATCAATTTCAGGAGCATCTGCGTATGAACGTGCAATCGCAACTGGGAATTCTTCATCAAGCTCATCGACCAGCACCGTCATTTTCTGACCAACACGCTTTTGAAGTTTTGCAGCAGAAATCGCCTGTTGCACTTCCATAAAGCGCTCATAACGCTGTTGCTTAATCTCTTCTGGCACGTGATCTGGTAAGTCGTTTGCTGTCGCACCTTCAACAGGTGAATAGGTAAAGCAGCCTACGCGATCAAGTTGTGCTTCTTTTAGCCACTCAAGCAAGATTTCAAAATCTTCTTCAGTTTCACCAGGGAAACCCACAACGAAGGTTGAACGAATCACCAAGTCAGGACATTTTTCACGCCACAGCTTTAAACGCTCAAGTGTATTTTCACTATGCGCAGGTCGTTTCATCAGTTTTAGAACTTTTGGGCTGGCATGTTGGAATGGAATATCCAAATAAGGCAAAATTTTGCCTTGTGCCATCAAGTCAATCACTGCATCCACATGTGGATATGGATATACATAGTGTAAACGCACCCAAATACCCAGTTGACCTAAGGCCTCACACATGTCATAGAACTTTGTCTTAACAGGTTGACCATTCCAAAAGTCTAATTTGTATTTGGTATCGAGGCCGTAAGCAGAAGTATCTTGGGAGATAACGAGTACTTCTTTTACACCGGCACGTTTAAGCGCAGCCGCTTCTTCTAAAACAGAACCGACTGGGCGAGACACTAAGTCACCACGCATACTTGGAATAATGCAGAAGGTACAACGATGGTTGCACCCTTCTGAGATTTTTAAGTACGCATAATGCTTCGGCGTTAAACGAATCCCTTGTTCTGGAACAAGGTCAATAAATGGGTTGTGTTTTGGTGGCTCAGGCACGTATTGGTGCACGGCTTCCATCACTTCTTGATATGCAGCCGCCCCTGTCACTTTTAAGACATTTGGGTGCATTTGGCGAATTTTGTCTTCGTCTTTACCTAGGCAGCCCGTAACGATTACACGTCCGTTCGCACTCATGGCTTCGCCAATGGCATCTAAAGACTCTTGCACTGCAGATTCAATAAAACCACAGGTATTTACAACAACCAAATCCGCACCATCATAATCTGATGCTACATCATAACCTTCAGTCTTCAACTGAGTTAAAATTCGTTCGGAATCAACCAATGCCTTAGGACAACCTAAAGAAACAAAACCGACTTTGGGGGATTTCATGAATCTGCGCTCCACTAGAATGCGCGTATTGTATGTCTTTTCTGTTTATAAAAACAGATCGATTCCACACTCTTTGTTTAATGCACCAAAATAAAACCAACACTGTAGTAGAATCAGTATAACGCACCATTTTAAGTCACTTTCAGTTTACTTGATTTTTAGAATCCGCTATATCTTTAGCTAATCGTTCATTTACAGCGCATTCCGCAAAAAAAGTGTGCTCATTTCACTATACAAAATCAAAGTTGGCGTGCATTTTGCTTTATTTGCATCAATTCAGTCCGCTATTTGGAACGGTTAATGCTTTATCAAGATGCCATTGCGCTATTTTAATACAGGATACATTCGCTAATGGATCACCCTATTTCTATCGACTATCGCCTTTTAGTGGACAATTTGACCACTGCGATTTTATTGGTCGACAGTAAATTAAATATTTTTTACTTAAATTCCTCTTGCGAAGCATTATTTGATATCAGTCTTTTACGTGCCTCTGGCCAACCTGCGCTTAATTTACTCCATGCACCCAATGATGAGTTCAATACAGAAGAAGCTCTTCTCAATACTTTAAACTCGGGACAACACTACACCCGCCGTGAAGCCATCATTAAGGTCAACTTTAAAGATATTCATGTTGACTATACAGTGTCACAGTTGAATTCAAATAAGCCCTATCATCCTTTGCTTTTAATTGAGATCAATCCGATTGATCGGATGCTCAAAATTTCTAAGGAAGAAAATTTCTTACAACAACATCAAGTCGCACGCCAACTCATTCGCGGTGTTGCACATGAAATTAAAAATCCGCTAGGCGGAATTCGCGGCGCTACACAACTGTTAGCGCGTAGCCTCAATGATCCACAATATAGCGAGTTCACCGACATTATTATTAGTGAAGTCGATCGCTTACGTAATTTAGCAGACACCATGCTTGGTTCTCGTCAGCTCCCAAGTTATGAGTTGGTCAATGTACATGAACCTTTAGAGCGTGTCCGCTCACTCATTACCAACCAAACCAAAAAGAAAATTAAGATCACCCGTGATTATGATTTGTCATTACCAGAAGTGATGGCCGATCGTGATCAGCTGATACAAGTCATGTTGAACATTAGCGTTAATGCAGTGCAAGCCATGACTGAAAATAAAGAGTTCTTTGTCGACCACCAACCTGAGCTGATGTTACGTACCCGTATTCAACGTTTAGTGACTATTAATGGTGTACTGCAACGCTCCGTAGTGCGGATTGATATCGAAGACAATGGTCCAGGCGTTCCAGAAGAAATTTTAGAATCTGTGTTTTACCCGCTGGTCACGGGTCGTGCTAAAGGCACAGGACTAGGTTTAAGTATTGCGCAAAATATTATGCATCAACATAACGGAATGATTGAATGCCAATCTGTTCCCGGAAAAACAACTTTTAGCTTATATATACCTTGGGAGTTAAACCATGTCGCGAAATAAAATATGGGTAATTGATGACGATCGCGCCATGCGCTGGGTGCTGGAAAAAACGTTCAAAGAAGAAGGTTTTGACGTCACAAGTTTTGAAGAAGCTCAATCTGCTTTAGACCAACTCAGTTTAGATGCACCCGATGTGATCTTGACCGATATTCGTATGCCCGGCATAGATGGCTTAACTTTTTTAGCGAAAGTTAAAGCCAACTATCCTGATCTACCTGTCATTATTATGACGGCTCACTCTGACCTAGAGTCTGCTGTTTCAAGTTATCAAACAGGCGCATTTGAGTATTTACCCAAGCCTTTTGATATTGATGAAGCCTTAGCTTTAGTGAATCGTGCGATTTTGCACATCACCAAAATGCAGCAGCAAGAATCGGCAAAAACGGTACCACCGATTCAATCGACCGAAATCATTGGCGAGTCTCCTGCTATGCAGGAAGTCTTCCGCGCGATTGGTCGTTTGTCTCAATCACACATTACAGTGTTAATTAATGGTGAATCTGGTACAGGTAAAGAGTTAGTTGCGCATGCGCTACACCGCCACTCACCACGGAGCAGCAAACCTTTTATTGCACTCAACATGGCCGCGATTCCCAAAGACCTAATTGAAACAGAGCTTTTTGGTCATGAGAAAGGTGCATTTACTGGCGCCAACACCCAGCGCCAAGGTCGCTTTGAACAGGCCAATGGTGGAACGCTGTTTTTAGATGAAATTGGCGATATGCCTTTTGAAACACAAACGCGTTTACTGCGTGTCTTGGCTGATGGCGAGTTTTACCGTGTTGGTGGGCATATCCCAGTAAAAGTAGATGTACGTATTGTCGCGGCAACGCACCAAGACTTAGAAAAATTGGTACATGATGGTCGCTTCCGTGAAGACTTATATCACCGTCTGAACGTGATTCGCATTCACATTCCAAAACTGGCGCATCGTAGCGAAGACATCCCAATGTTAGCGCAACACTTCTTGGCACGTGCAGGCAAAGAATTAGGTGTAAGCCCTAAAATCCTTCGTCCTGAAACGCAAGAATATATGCAACAGCTGCCTTGGCAAGGAAACGTACGTCAGCTCGAGAACACTTGCCGCTGGTTAACGGTCATGATTACAGGACGTGAAGTTTATCCTGAAGACTTACCATCAGAGCTGAAGCAAATTCCAATTACCCGCTCAGGTGAAGATGCACAAGCCGCGCAGAACTTAGATCGGATTGCAGTCCACCATTGGGACGAGTTATTGGGTCAATGGGCTGTGCAAAAGCTGAAAAACGGCGAGATGAAAATTCTCGATATCGCAACCCCAATGTTCGAACGCACATTGATCATTGCTGCGCTGCAACAAACCCGTGGCCGTAAACGGCATGCTGCTGAGTTACTCGGTTGGGGGCGTAACACCCTTACGCGTAAACTCAAAGAGCTAGGTATGGATACCGCAGATGATGAAAGTGAAGAAGAAGCTTTAGAAAACTAAGGCAGATTCAAATAAAAGCGCCACAATGGCGCTTTTATTTATTAAGCCGTAAAGCCTAAATAGCGTGAATAGCCTTCAACACCAAGTGGTGCTTTTAACATGATAAAATTTGGGTAACTGGCTTGGGTTAACTCTTCAAACATAATGACTTGATCATCATGTGCATGGAGATCATCAACACTGCGCTGCATGGTCGCTTCAAATTCATCTGTGATATATTCAAAGCCAATGTCCATCGCAATAAATAAGGTATGCTCGCAAGGCTGAACGTATTGTTCCTGAGACCAATCAATTACCTGTTGTTGGCAATGTGGGCACGCTACAGGATCTGTCGCTTCACAGTCTAGTGGGATCAATTGATAAGTCATAATTTAGTTTTTAAACAAAGATGCTGCGAAGTTTAGCATAGGATAAAGTACCTAGAATAATCATGTCGACTTTAGAAAAAGCCATTGCACTGGCTGCAACCCAACATGCGGGGCAACTCGATAAGGGCGGACAACCTTACATCTTGCATCCATTACGCCTCATGTTGCAATTTTCCAATCCTACCCTACAAATCATTGCGGTGTTGCATGACATTTTGGAAGACACCGCAACGACTGCTGAAGACTTAGAAGCGCTTGGCTTTAGTGCCGAGATCATTAAATCCATACAAGCACTGACCAAACAAACAGGTGAATCACGTTTGGAAGCGGCTAAGCGCACTACATTAAACCCTCTTGCAACCCAAGTAAAATATGTCGATGTACTCGATAATATGAACCTTTCGCGCATAAACAACCCAACAGCACGCGACTTTGCACGACTTGAAGAATATAAAGAGGTGCTTGAAATACTCAAACAAGCGAAAACTCAGTGAAACCCTTAAAATAACTGAGTATTTTCAATTAAATCTCTACAATTTCAAAATTGACAAACTGCAACGATCACTTTTTAATTAAGCCTATCGTTGCACAAATGGACATGGTGAATGTTAAGCGATTTAGATGATTTTTATTGTTTTGCTCAAGTGGTTGAACATGGTGGTTTTAGCGCAGCCGAACGCGCAACAGATATTCCTAAATCCAAGCTCAGTCGACGCGTGTATAACCTCGAAGAACGATTGGGTGTACGCCTAATTCAACGCAGCTCTCGACACTTCGCAGTGACCGATATTGGCATGAACATTTACCGTCATGCGCAAGTGATGATGAATGCTGCACAAGCCGCACACGACTTGGTCGATCATCTCAGTTTACAACCGCGTGGTGTCATTAAACTCAGCTTGCCTGTATCGATTGCACAAAACGAAATTGCACGTATTTTACCGAGCTTCTTAAAAACCTATCCCGAAATTAAAGTGCAAATGATGGTGACCAATCGCCGTGTGGATATTATTAATGAAGGTTTTGATATCGCTCTGCGGGTTCGCTCCAATCTAGACGATGATCCAAGTTTGGTGATCCGCAAGTTTGAAAACATCGAGCAGCATTTATTTGCCAGCCAAGCCTACTTAAATGAATTTGGCGAACTGAAACAACCTGAAGATTTAAGCCAACATCATATTCTAAGCATGGTTGATGAGCATTTAGATCAACATATCATCGTGCATAATGATGCGCAGCAACAAAAGAAAATACGTGTAAACCCTGTGGTGATGGGCTCTGATTTGAGTATGTTGGCTCAACTGGTGCGTAAAAACTGCGGTATTGCCTTACTTCCAGACAGCATCGTACAAGATATGGTGAAAAGTGGTGAACTGGTTCGCGTACTACCCGACTGGAAAGCACCACACGGTATTTTTCATGCGGTCTATCCTTCACGTCGTGGTTTACTGCCTGCTGTCCGTGTGTTTATTGACTATTTAATTGAACACCTCAGCGCAAATAAATCACTTTAAACCCTACACATGCTCAATCACATTGAGCCAATCCATGAGACAAAAAAAAGAGCTTAACCGAGGTGGATAAGCTCATAAACTTTCAAAATAAGAAACTACAGCGAGTATCTTGTAAACAATTTTAGTGACAAAATAAAGTCTAGACCAATAGCTTACATGTATAAGTTTTAATCAAAAAATATCAAAAACACGACAAATAAAGGGTTTCAGAAATATCAGTGATTGCTTTTAAGACTTAATTTAGCTTTTAGGCCACAAAGCTAGACCAAAGTCTAAAATTTAATCACCTACAAAACATCAACTTAAATTTCTGGATAACTGCCCGTACCTTCAGGCCAAGGTGATAGTAACTCAAAACCGGTTTCAGTCACGAGTACCATATGCTCCCACTGCGCAGTTAAAGACTTATCGGCAGTCACGACTGTCCAACCATCCTTAAGTTCTTTGACATGCGCTTTGCCCATATTAATCATCGGTTCAATTGTGAACACCATGCCCGCTTTAAGCTGCATCCCCTTACCTGGTTGACCATAGTGCAATACGCTTGGCTGTTCGTGATAAACCTTGCCGATACCATGACCACAATACTCGCGTACCACACTATAACCTTCACGGTGCGCAACAGTTTGAATGGCATAACCAATATCACCAAGCGTCGCACCTTGCTTCACAGCATGAATACCTGCAACCATCGCCTCATAAGTCGTATCGACTAGCTTTTTGGCTTCCGGTTTCACTGTACCCACATAGTACATACGACTGGTATCACCAAAGTAGCCATCTTTAATAATCGCCACATCAATATTAATAATATCGCCATCTTTAAGTACAACATTCGGCGATGGAATACCGTGACAGACCACTTCATTTGGAGAAATACAGGTGGTTTTGGTATAGCCATGATAACCAATATTGGCAGGCGTCACTTTTAAGGTATTTACAATGAAGTCATGACAAATATCATCCAGATATTCAGTCGTAACACCCGGCTTTACATGTTCACCAATCATCGCTAAAACTTCGGCAGCCAAACGACCAGATATACGAAGTTTTTCTACATCTTGTTCAGTTTTTATGCTCACATTTAAGCCACGCATTGAAATATCCTCAATTATGAAGTCGCAAGTATAGACCTTTTCTCAATATTTTTGTTCAAACTTAAATCTTAGGCTAGCCTTCAACAACTGACCTCTAAATAATTTGTGTAATTTTAAAGCATTTGCACTACAACTTTTAATTTAGGAAAAATAGCGACTCAAGCTTTTCATATTTATAATTTTTATATTTTAAAATGGATAATCAATCACATATATCAACCTATTTTTTACAAGTTGATATATTCACTTTTCATCTTATAAAAAAATTTAATACCACCCATGAAATAAATTAGCCAAAAAAACACTTATGCACTAAAATCGTCCCCTTTGTTCAACTCGATCTCCCTTTTATGACAAGTCTGCGTACTCGGGATATTGTTGCTTTGGGTTTTATGACTTTCGCACTCTTCATTGGTGCGGGCAACATTATCTTTCCACCGATTGTGGCTCAACAAGCGGGTGAGCATGTATGGCTAGCAGCTTTTGGTTTCTTAATCACTGCTGTGGGCTTACCTGTAATCACCATTATTGCGCTGTCACGTGTCGAAGGTTCGATTCAAATTTTAAGTTCACCTTTGGGTAAAATAGCCAGCCTCATTTTAACCATTACGTGTTACCTAACTGTCGGGCCACTCTTTGCAACACCACGTACTGCAACCGTTTCTTATGAAATTGGTTTTTCATCTTATATTGGAACATCAAGCAGCAGCTTGCTGATCTACAGTGCAATCTACTTTAGTGTAGTCACCCTCATTTCACTGTATCCAAACAAGATTTTAGACACGGTTGGCTATGTACTCTCGCCACTAAAGATTTTATCTTTGGCCATCCTTGGCATTGCGGCGATGATGATTCCAACGGGTTTCGTTCCGCCAGCCATCAATAATTATGTTGACAGCCCTGTTTCTGAAGGTTTTGTAAATGGTTACTTAACCATGGACACTTTAGGTGCTTTGGTTTTTGGTATTGTGATTATTCAAGCCATTCGTTCACGTGGTGTCAGCAACCCTAAACTGATTACGCGTTATGCAGTTATTGCGAGTATCATTTCTGGTATTGGTTTAACTGTAGTTTACCTCAGCTTATTTAAACTTGGCCTTGGAAGCCATGAAGTCGCAGCAAATGCGAGCAATGGTGCAGTGATCCTGCATGCATATGTTCAACATGCATTTGGTGACTTAGGTTCTATCTTCCTTTCTGCCATGATTTTTATTGCGTGTATGGTCACTGCGATTGGCCTGACCTGTGCGTGTGCTGAATATTTCAGTTCAATCACTAAAATTGGCTATAAAGTTTGGGTCTTCATTCTGATTGGTTTCTCTTTCATTATTTCAAACTTAGGTTTAACCAAACTCATCGCCTTTTCTGTGCCTGTTTTAAGTGCAATTTATCCACCTGCAATTGTGGTGATTATGCTGAGCTTTGGCTGGAAATTCTTTAATCATCCTCGCCGAGTGATTGCACCTGTTACAGCAGTGTCTTTGGTCTTTGGTCTTCTAGACGGTTTAAAAGTTGCGAATTTTGAACTACCTTATGCGCTGACTCACTTACCTCTTGCAGAACAAAACCTTGCATGGCTTATCCCATCATTGGTGGTTTTTGTAATTGCTGTTGTAATCGACAAAGTGAAAAAATAAGCAAAAGCTGATGTTGTTAAAGTCTGGTTTTACCCAAACCTGATTTTAAGCATGATCAATATTTGTCACATTTTATCCAAATGGACACATATTGTTTCATTTCTTTCTACATCAGTTTTTGTACATACTGACACATTTCATATACACCGCTAAAGTCGTATATCAAGACCTTCATATCTCTTATAAATTTAATATTAGAAAATATAAAATTCTTTAAAGCCTGTCCTAGCAAGCCATTCATGGCATCAATATTGCTTTATACAATCTATGTATAAGCTTACATGCATCATTTATTTGTCATCTTATACCGTAACGAAATACTATTTATTCACTAAAAAAATGCTACATACATATTTTCTGATTGGTATAGCATAATTTCTCTGAAAAATAGTTGTTTTTGCTCTTGATCAACGCAAGTTTTAGCAGTACAACATTAAGAACTAATCCGACTAAACACATTGGTTTTTAGTCAAAAACTCAAGGAGGGATGGAGATGTTATCATTACATTTCAACAAGCAAGTCTTCATTAACGCTCTGAAGGCAAACAAGAATATGGTGACGTATTTAAGTACCACCATTGCCCTGATGGTCATTATGATCATGCATGGCTTAATTCAAGGTAACCTTAAAGCTGAATATTTTGCTTACGCTATCGTCGTATCATTTGCCTTTTATTTATGGGCAGTCGTCGATCAAAAATTCCGAAAGACCACACAGTCAATTGACTAGCAAACAGGTGGATGATTAGTCATCCACCTTTGTAAAAGTATAAAAATTAAAAAACTATAAGAACAACTTAAAACAAACCTAAAAACATTCCCCACAACAAACCCAACGTCGCCACAATTTCCCCCACAACCAATGCCATCATTGCCATCAACATGATTGATTTGGGTAAAATCCATTTGCCTAGAACATGCGGACTACGAAATTGGTTATTCGTGTCTTGCAATACCCCATGCACAATATAGCTCAGTATAGAGAAGCTAAAAAAGAATAAATTGATTCCCACAAACAGCATGTTCACAGGTTCAGGCCAGACTGAAATTGCGGCCATTACCGCAATAATTAAACTTGCAGGTGCATATAACAAACTGCTGCGGTGGGCGATATCAACATAATAGTGCGCGCGAAACTGCGGTGAATGGCGTATTTGTGCATATTTCCATACCCCTGTCAGCATCCCAACAAACAGAAAAATCCCACTAAATAAAAGTGCAAATTTTACCGACATATCTAATTCAACAAACTGCATGTGTTTTCCTTTTTTATTTTCACCCTATTCTATACAGATCTACTTGACTTCAAAGTCATAGATTAGACAAGTTTCTTTTTGGAACTTAGGTAGAGTAGAAAAAAATTCAATGCTTAACCGATTATGCAAAATTACGAAACTTTAGCTATTACCTGCTCTGACCATTATTCACTCAGTGGGCGCTTTTATGCAGCCCAAGGTACACAACAAGCCCTACCTGTTTTAATCTGCCCTGCCACAGGTATTACCCAGCAGTTTTACCACCATTTTGCATCATGGCTTGCAGAACAAGGCTATGCCGTTTTGGTTTTTGACTTTCGCGGTATTGGTGAGTCTCTGCATGAACCACTGAAAAAGTCGAAAGCCAGCATCGTGCAATGGGGGCAATTGGATATCCCAGCAGCGATGGAGGTGTTATTGAATAAAACCCAAGCGACACAAGTGATCTTGCTCGGTCATAGTGCAGGTGGGCAACTTTTAGGTATTAACCCAAACTATGAAAAAGTCGCAAAAGTCGTTGCCGTTGCAGGCTCAACCGGACACGTAAAAGATTTGAAAGGTCGTACTAAACTCCTGGCTCCTGTGATGTTTAAACTAATCTTCCCTATTGCACGTTATACCTTAGGCTATGGACCGACCAATGCCATTGGCATGGGCGAAAACCTACCCAAAGATGTGGCGCGTGATTGGGCACAGTTTTGCAGCAAACCGGGTTATGTAATTAATGCCTTAGGCATAACAGTACAAGATGACTTCCACCATGATATTCGCTGTCCAATCACAGCCATTTGGGCCTCGGATGATGAAATTGCCACGCAAGTGAATGTTAAAGGCCTACTCAGCCTTTACCCAAATGCACAAACAGATCAAATTGAACTCAAACCACAGGCATATGGCCACAAAGCCATTGGTCATATGGCAATGTTTAAGCGTTCCCATCAAAACTTATGGCCTGAAATTGCAGCACAGCTTTCATCTTAAGGTGGCACATATCAAGCCAAGCCTGTCGCCAGTTCAAGCAGCACTTGCTTGACTGGCTTTATTTTCACCGCAAAATTGCAGCTTTCAGATAAAAACCAACGCTATTGATAAATTTAATTTCATTAATCGATAAATAAATATTATATTTCCACCACGAATTTTTATTAAGTCATAGTTCATGTGATGTCTATCGCATGTGCTAGAGATGGATGAATCATGTCTGCACAACAGCAACCCCAGCTTAAGCATGGGCTGAGCAACCGCCATATTCAGCTGATTGCTTTAGGCGGCTCTATTGGTACAGGCCTATTTTTAGGCATTTCGCAAACCATTAAACTGGCTGGCCCTTCCGTTATTTTAGGCTACGCACTGGCGGGCTTAATTGCATTTTTCATGATGCGCCAGTTGGGTGAAATGGTGGTTGAAGAACCAGTGAGTGGCTCTTTTAGTTATTTTGCCTATAAATTTTGGAGCCCTTTTGCCGGCTTTATGTCGGGCTGGAACTATTGGGTGCTCAATGTCTTGGTCTGCATGGCGGAACTCAGTGCCATCGGCCTCTATGT
Source organism: Acinetobacter sp. TYF_19 (assembly GCF_043105125.1). NCBI lineage: Bacteria > Pseudomonadati > Pseudomonadota > Gammaproteobacteria > Moraxellales > Moraxellaceae > Acinetobacter > Acinetobacter sp. TYF_19. The sequence goes on along the minus strand of NZ_JBICLH010000059.1, from coordinate 13,473 downwards.
CCAGTATTGGTGGCCTGAAATTCCCACATGGATTTCAGCGCTTGGTTTCTTTGTACTGATCAATGCCATCAACCTGCTGCATGTCAAAGTCTTTGGTGAAACAGAATTTTTATTCTCCATGATTAAAATTCTCGCAATCATTGGCATGATTGGATATGGAGCGTGGTTACTGGCAAGTGGTCACGGTGGTGCACACGCTTCTATCTCAAACCTCTGGGCTCTAGGCGGTTTCTTTCCCAACGGGATTTCCGGCTTAATCATGGCGATGGCCATCATTATGTTTTCCTTTGGCGGAATTGAACTCGTTGGTATTGCTGCTGCGGAAACCAAAAATCCGACCACAACTATTCCTAAAGCGGTCAATCAGATTGTCTATCGTGTGTTGCTGTTTTACGTGCTTACGATCATTGTTCTGCTCTCGTTGTTTCCATGGAATCAAATCGCAGAAGGCGGTAGTCCTTTTGTTTTGATTTTTGACTCCTTAGGTAGTCAAGGCGTTGCAACTGTGCTGAATTTTGTGGTCTTAACCGCAGCTATATCAGTGTATAACGGCACCAGTTATGGCACGAGTCGTATGCTGCTAGGTCTGGCAGAACAAGGCAATGCCCCACAATTTTTAAAGAAAATTAACCAACGCGGCATCCCTTATGCAGCCATTTTATGCTCTGCGTTGGTGACCTTACTGTGTGTCGTATTGAATTATATCTTCCCAGAAAAAGCCTTTAAACTACTAATGAGTCTTGTAGTTTCAGCCATTGTGATTAACTGGATGATGTTGGCGTTGACCCACTTAAAATTCAAGCAACGTATGCTGGCATTGCAAAAATCAACCTTGTTTCCAACTTTGATTTACCCTATCAGCAACTATATCTGTATTGTATTTATGCTTGGTATTTTAGTGGTGATGTGGCTCACACTTGATATGCGAATTGCAGTAATGCTGATTCCACTTTGGATTGGCTGCTTAACTCTAACTTACTGGTTTAAACAAAGATCAAAAACGCAAAAAATACAATAAATAAGTCAGCAAACAGCGCCAATAAAAGGCACCCTTCCCTTTAAGGGCGCTGGTTGCAAATCAAAGCCAATTTCCCAAATGACTTTGATTGAATCACTTTATTGTAGTCATGACCGATGCAGAGTGTTTCTCTTTTATTTGCTTATTTTGAGTATTTATTGAGAAATATTTTCACATAAAATAGTTTATAAAGAAAATTATACGCAGGAATACGTTATGAATGACGCTCACTACGTTTTAGATAAAATTGACCGTCGTATTTTGTCTGAACTTCGCCAAGACGGCCGTCTGACCGTTACCCAGTTGGCTGAGAAAGTTGGGCTGTCCTCTTCTCCTTGCTGGACACGTGTAAAACGCCTAGAAAATCTCAACATCATTGAAGGCTATACAGCAAAGATTAATTCAAAAGCTATTGGGATTAATGAGCTGTTTTTTATTGAAATTACGCTTGAGCGCCATGATGATGAAATCTTAGAGCAGTTTAGTGAAGCACTGGCTTACATGCCTGAAGTGGTTGAAGCCCATTTAGTAACTGGCGATTATGACTACTTACTCAAAGTTGCAGTGAAAAATGCAGAACACTATGAGCGCTTTTTGCGTAAAAACTTATACTCAATGAAAGGTGTACGTCATACACGCTCAATTTTTGCCTTACGCCCTTTGAAACTCGAAAATAAATCAGACCTCATTATGATTGAGTGATTACTGCAAATATTGTGTAAATGTGGTTTAATACACGCAGTATGAGATGAGCCTCTTACAGTATGTGCCTTAGATGTGCATACGACTAGCCCCTAACCATGGGGCTTTTTAATGTCTATAAGTTTTAAAATACTGATATTTTAGATAGTGCACATCATTCCAATACAAAACCGTAACCAATAAAAAAGCACCCCAAGGTGCTTTTTTATTAACGATATCATCTCTAAAAATATTAACCCAAAATACCAATTGAGAGCTGAATCACAAAAGCATTCACAATATCGACAAAAAATGCACCCGTCAGCGGAATGATCAAAAAGGCTTTATGGGATGGCCCATAGGTATTAGTTACCGCTTGAATATTGGCAATTGCTGTAGGTGTCGCGCCTAAGTTGACGCCACATTGGCCTGCACAAAGTACCGCAGCATCGTAGTTCTTCCCCATCACACGGAAAGTCACAAAGTACAAATAAAGTGCTAAGAACAGTGTTTGAACAATCAGGATAATCACCAGTGGGCCAGCCAAATCTGCCAACAACCAAAGCTGTAAGGACATCAATGCCATGGCTAAAAACAGTGCCAGTGAAGCATTGCCAAATACATCGATACAGCGGTCAAAAACCTGAACTCTCAACCCATGCTCTAAAATATTACGTAAAACCACACCACACATTAGAGCCCAAACAAAACCTGGTAGCTCAAACCACTGCCCTTTAGCTACCGCTGTCATGAAGTATGCAAAGCTGATACAAATGGCAAACATCCCCATGGTTTTGACCGCATCATCTGCCGTAATTAGACGCGTTTTTTCAGGAAATTCAAATGGAGCCGTTTGTGCTGAAGGTGGCGCTTCATTACGCCCTGTTGCAGCTGGAATTTCTTCAGCCAACTGGTAGCGACGTATCAGAAATTTAGCGATAGGTCCACCTATTACCCCACCAATGATTAAACCAAATGTTGCACTTGCCATACCCAGCACAATCGCACCATGCACACCATGTTCTTGTTCAAATATCGTGCCCCATGCACCTGCTGTCCCATGACCACCTGTGAGTGTGACCGAGCCTGTAATTAAACCAATCAGCGGGTCTAGACCTAAAACTTTGGCAAGACTAATACCGACCACATTTTGCAGCAGGACAAATACAATAACGCAGACTAAAAATATAAGCAGCGACTTCCCACCTTCTTTGAGCTTAACTAAGCTTGCACTTAACCCCACAGAGGTGAAGAACATCAGCATAAAAATTTGCTGAATATTGGTATCAAAGTTGACAGTTATGTTTGAACTTTTAAATAAGCTATAAGTGATAACAGCTGCAACCAACCCACCCGCAACTGGTTCGGGAATGTTATATTTTTTTAAAATACTGACTTTATTCACAAATACATAACCGACCAATAGCACAGCAACTGCTGCAACAATGGTCATAAATGCATCGAATTGATAGTTCATGAGATATCCAATGATGCTTATTGCATTAATTCTAAAACAGATAAGTCAGTGATGAACAGGCTAAAGTTTCTCAATGTACAATTTCTATGCTTTAGATTACATGATGTTTTAAAACTGAGCTCAGTATTTTAAAAATACATAATCTTAAAAAATAAAAAGACCCAATTGGGTCTTTTTATTTTTATAGCAGCGTAACTTTAAAATTAAAATTTATAATGAAAGCTTAATGTTGCATTTCTTGGTTCACCCCAAATCATTGAGTCTGAGCCTATTCCATCATAATATTTTTTATCAAATAAATTATTTACATTAAGTTGTGTACTAAAATTTGGATCAAACTTATAACCCAGCATTGCATTTGCAAGAGGCTTTGTTGCACAAAGATTTCATAACTATATGATTTTAAAAGTTTTGATTATTTTTTGATCCAAAATTAAATTTATTTAAATCAGATGCTTACATATTTATGCAACAAAGCCTGTTCAATCCGGAAGATAGATAAGGCGGCATTTAGCTTTCCATCCAAATATTCACCTTTTAAACCCATTTCATAGCTTTTACCGTCAATAGGATCAAGGTAATTGCCACTTACATCTTTTCTGTTTTGTGGTTTAAAAATACTGGTATAGCTCACGTATGCTGAATAATCTCGCGCAACGTCATAAATAAGGCCAAAGTAAGGTGTAATCTCATTTTTAAACTCTCTATTCCCTTTACCATCTGCTGCTTCGTATTCCCAATTTGAAACACGAACACCTGCAACTGCTTTTAATGGATCTAAAATATGGAATTTACCTGAAATGTAACCTGCTGTTTGAACCGTGTTATTGAGTACACCTTTTTGATTTTTTTCTATAGGTACAACAATTTGGGTATTCATATCGTTAAAGTTTAATGTATCTACATTTAATACATTCCCTCCCGTATAATAAGAACCTCCAAAGTTATTTTTCTTTAATTCAGATTTATTCCATGCCCCTCCAATAACAACCTCTTGCACACGGCCGGCAAGTGTGAAAGGTGCTGCGATATAAACATCGACATTATTTTCATCGGTAAGTTCATCATCTGCATAAACAGAAACATTATATTTTTTGGTAGTCTTATTATAGACAGGAAGTTTATTTGTTTCTTTATTCACTTGCCCTGTTGTGTACAACAAGTTTGAAGATGAATCTTCTTGTCTATATAAATATGAAACGTTTAAACTTACATCATTAAACAAAGTATGCTTTAAGTCAGCAAAAAGCATTGTCGTTTTGGCATCCCAATACGTCCAGTCAGAACTGACTGTCAGTGATCGATCAAAATTGGTCTGGTACCATCGGTATAAAATGCGGGTAAGCCTCCCCAACGTACACCATCGCGATTCAACTCTTGATAAGATGCAGCGAAAGATAATAATGTTTTATCGCTAATATCATAATCAATTGCACCATAAACAATATTTCGCTCTTTCTCATAAAAATCCATAAATGAATCTTCATCAGAATCTTTTACGAAGATGCGTCCACGAAGTGAGCCATCATTATTTAAAGGTGCAGATAAATCTGCCAAGCTTGAATAACTATTCCATGAACCTGCCGATGCACTTACTGATCCAGCAAATTCCCTTGAATTTGCATGCTTACGGATTAAATTAATACCCATTGCTGGGCTTCCAGCTCCAGTCATTAAACCATTAGCACCTTTTACGACTTCAACACGATCATAAATGCTTAAATCTAGGTCAGCTGCCACTAAGTTTGCAGTTGTTGGCTTGCCATCGATGAGGAAATAATCTACATCAAAACCGCGTGCATAAGGTCGCTGACGTTCGTCCGTACGCGGAGTAGATACACCTGTAATATTACTCATCAAATCTTGGAAAGACTCAATATTACGGTCATCTAAATATTCTCGGGTATAGACTTTGACTGTTTGTGGCGTTTCACGCAGTGATAAATTTAACTTGGTTGCGGTATTTGTGCTGCTCGTCGTATAGCTGCCTGTATTTTCGGTGACTGCTGTTTTATCTTGGGCTGTAAGGGTGATGGTCGCCAAGTGTGCATTTGGCTGAGACCTTGCATTCGCCTCCTCCTCTTCCACGGTGTTTGCGTGTGTTATAGACAGCATGGCAGTTGAAGATAGGAAAATAATTTGCATCGCCAAATAGAGTGGCTTTTGTGTAGACAGAGGACGTTTAAACATATCGGGACATTCACAGCTAATGAGAAAAAATAAGACAATGAATTGATAATTTTAAAGTGCACGCATGCCTACTATGCTTAAGTAAAACAAGCACGTTTGTAGTATCACAAGTACTAAGATTTATAAAATCCTTTTCGAACATCTCAGTGGTTTGAGTCATTACATATCAATCCATTTCGAAAAATTATAAACAAAAAATAACGCAAGTGATACTAATTATCATTAGCAAATACATCTTTAATTTAGATTTAAGATATTTGTATTGCCGATATACGTTCCTCTTCACAGAAGACTGAGCAAAGAACAAACAATCGCTATTTATAATGCTCTAATTTTTTTATAATTATAAATATGAGAACAAAAAATAGACCAAGTATATTTTGGTCTATTTTTAACTCATAAATCCATTGATGACTTACTCAATGTCATACACCCAATTTCGTGCTTGTTGGTCTGTCGTAGTTTCACAAACATAATAGTCATGATCCCACGAGTCTTGATGGAAAATCTCTATTTTTCGGTAGGTCACTTGTTTTCCATTTTCCACACAAATAAAGCTATCGCCTTGATCTTTAACTTGAGTTCCGTTGAGGAAACCACCAATACAGAGGAATCGAGATTGTTTAGGCATTCAATTTACTCATCATACGATTCATAAAATTATCATAATTACCTATTTGATGTTCCCAAAATTCATCTTTCTCAATATTTTTTATAAAATTAAGAGGGTCAATATTTTTCACATCACTTTCTTCATCGAATGAACTATTTACAATCGAATCCATAAAATCAACTTTTCCATTTAAAGATATAATTATTTCATCCATTGATATTTTTAAATGATTATCAAAATAGTGATGATCAAACTCTAAGGTTGTATCTATAATCCAAGAGTGAATTTTTACATCATCTAAATTTTCAAAAAATTGATTTAAAAAACCATTTTTCACAAATTCAACTTTTTTGGAAAGTTGATAAGCAGCCTTATTCAGAGTGAAATTTCGATATTCATAAATTTCTTGAATACTACTTTTAATATAAGTCGATTTAACCTCTACGACGATAACATGATTTTCACATATAGCAATAAGATCAATTTCACCAACTTCTCTATCTGCAGGTTGATATTGGCAAAATACATTAAACCCAGCATTCTTAAACTTCTCAGCTAAATTTAATTCAATATTATCTGTTTCACTTTTAAGTTCTAAACGATTTTTATGCAGCTTACGCACATAATTAATCATCATCGTATTTACATTTTGAAATGCAGTTAGCCATGGAAATTGAAAAACGAAATTATCGATTTTGTAAAATGGCTTTTGTTGAAATGTTGAATGATGATCTTCACTATACAAATCACAAGTCCAAAAATTCAAAATTTGTTCCATTTTATTTTTTTTGACAGTATTTGAACTGCCTTTTACCCATGATGACATTCTTTTAATCTTATCTTCTTGCCTTGCAAATGTGAAAGGCATTCTATTTTCACCTATTACAAAACCATGCATAGTTAGTTCTGTTAAAGCATGCAAATTACTTTCAGCATGAGGTAAAAAACCTATAAATTTTTCTATATGATCTTTTAAATAATGAGCTTGTGATAAAGTCATAGTAATCATGATTTCATAAGCATCTAATTTTTGTTGATTAATACTGAAGTCTAAAATCCCATAAACTTGTTCTAATTGTTCTTTAACAGCAAAAGCCTTAGATAAAGCAACTGCATTAGCTTCTAAGTTATGACCAGTATTTATAATGCTATATATAACATCGGAATTTAACAGTTTTTTAGTACCAATACCCAACCAATAACTTATGAGTAATGAATTTTTCTCTGACCAATTATCTTTTTTATCTTTTGTATTAGTATAAATCAATTCTGAATTTTTCAGCTCGTAATTTACCTGCTTATCAAAACTAAACGACTCTAGTACATTTCTTTTATAATTTATAATCTCAATTTTGATAGCCACAAGCTTTTTATACAATTCATACTGCTCTTGAAGAAGCGGAGTCATTCCTTCCCCGATTAAGAAAGGCATTAATTTATTTTTCAGTGCTAATCCTATTGATTGATCCGTCAGTTTTTTAGTATTTTTTTTAGAAAATTTAACTATTTCATCAAAAGCTTTCCAAACTGTTTCTGCTGAATTATTTTCATTTTCATCAAACTGATAAGGCAAATAATTAAAGTAATCCTGATTTGGAATCAAATATTCATATGCATATAAACTTCCAAAAGCCATAGCCGTAATTTGACCAATATTCAGCCTATTCTTAATATCTTCATAAATGTCTAATCGATGCTTATATTGTGATTGTAAATACTCTTCAGTCTGAAAAAATATAGACAGTTTTTCTATATTAACTTCTTGTTTAACTTCATTTAGTACAGACCAGGAATGATGTTCCGCATTAAGGATTATGCCAGAATAACGCACAGCTAAAATAAAGCTTTGAACATCAAGTTTTAAATAATTTAGACAAATACTTTTATCAACCAAATTAAAGCGAACATATTGGCTTAGTGCGAGAATATAATTTTCACTTTGTGCATCATCAACTGTCAAAAATTTAATAAAACTTGATTGCCAAAACATATCAAATTTATTTTTAAATGTACCAAGCTTGGGTTGTGAACTTTTATATAAGAGGTTTTGGACAATTTTTTCTTTTGCTACTTCAAAACCAAACTCTGCTACAAGAAATTCAAATTTATTTTCGTAATAATTTTGCATAAAAAATAAGGGCTGATTACTCAGCCCTTATTTCTAACTCAATTTAATTTATTTTTCAACAAATTAAGCCAATTGAGCAGCAGCAATTTTCTTAGTATCGATGTCTTTAGCAGCATCTGTATACTCGCTCATCTTGTCGAAGTTCAAGTATTGGTAGATGTCAGCAGACATACTGTCGATTTGAGCAGCGTACTGTTGGTATTCTTCTGGAGAAGGTAATTTACCCAATACAGCAGCAACAGAAGCAAGCTCAGCAGATGCCAGGTAAACGTTCGCACCTTGACCTAGACGGTTCGGGAAGTTACGAGTAGAAGTCGATACACAAGTAGTGTTCGGAGCTACACGTGCTTGGTTACCCATACATAATGAACAGCCTGGCATTTCTGTACGAGCGCCCGCTTTACCATAAGTATTGTAGAAACCTTCTTCCATCAATTGGTGTTCGTCCATACGAGTTGGAGGAGCCAACCATAGACGAGTAGATAAAGAACCACCAGGTACTTTGTCTAGAAGTTTACCAGCTGCACGGAAGTGACCGATGTTAGTCATACAAGAACCGATGAATACTTCATCAATTTTTACGCCTTGAACGTCAGAAAGAAGTTTCGCATCATCTGGGTCGTTCGGGCAGCAAAGAACTGGTTCTGTGATTGTAGAAAGGTCGATTTCATACACTTTCGTGTATTCAGCATCAGCATCAGCTTTAAGAAGTGATGGGTTAGCCAACCATTTTTCCATGTTCTCAACACGGCGCGCCATAGTACGAGCATCGCCATAGCCTTGTGAAATCATCCACTTCAGCATAGTGATATTAGAACGTAGGTATTCAGCAACTTTCTCTTCAGAAAGAGTGATCGCACAACCAGCAGCAGAACGTTCAGCAGAAGCATCAGAAAGTTCGAATGCTTGCTCAACAGTCAGGTCAGTTTCCATTTCTGTCAGGTCGATCTCAAGGATACGGCCAGAAAAGATGTTTTTCTTACCTTTCTTCTCTACAGTCAGGTCACCTTCTTGGATCGCTACGTAAGGAATTGCATGTACTAGGTCACGTAGAGTGATACCAGGCTGCATTTTACCTTTGAACTTCACAAGAACAGACTCTGGCATATCAAGTGGCATAACACCAGTTGCTGCAGCGAATGCTACAAGACCAGAACCCGCTGGGAATGAAATACCGATTGGGAAACGAGTATGTGAGTCACCACCAGTACCAACAGTATCTGGAAGAAGCATACGGTTTAACCAAGAGTGGATAATACCGTCACCTGGACGTAAAGACACACCGCCACGGTTCATGATGAAATCAGGAAGCGTGTGTTGCATTTGAACGTCAACTGGTTTTGGATACGCAGCTGTGTGACAGAAAGATTGCATTACCAAGTCAGCAGAGAAGCCTAGGCAAGCCAAGTCTTTCAGTTCGTCACGAGTCATAGGACCAGTTGTATCTTGAGAACCAACAGTGGTCATACGTGGTTCACAGTAAGTACCTGGACGGATACCCTGACCTTCAGGAAGACCACAAGCGCGACCAACCATCTTCTGAGCAAGGGTGAAGCCTTTGCCAGTGTCAGCAGGTTGTACTGGAGTACGGAACAGAGTTGATGGCTCAAGACCAAGCTCTTCACGTGCTTTAGTTGTCAAACCACGACCAATGATCAGGTTAATACGACCACCCGCACGAACTTCGTCTAGAAGTACTGGAGTTTTAAGGTCAGCTTCAGCGATTTGAGCGCCGTCTTTGAACGCAGTTACTTTAGCAGTAGCCTTGTCGATTTTAAGAGTGATTTCATCACCCATGTTCATGTTTGCTACGTCAATTTCAACTGGTAACGCACCAGCGTCTTCCATAGTGTTGAAGAAAATCGGAGCAATTTTAGAACCTAAGCAGTAACCGCCTTCTTTTTTGTTCGGGATATGAGCAATTTCGTCACCGAAGAACCAAAGTACAGAGTTAGTTGCAGATTTACGAGAAGAGCCTGTACCTACAACGTCACCGACGTAAGCAACTTGGTTACCTTTAGCAACAAGTTCTTTAATTTGGTTTAACGGACCAACTTCACCAGGAACTTCTGGGTTAATACCGTCACGCACGTTTTTCAACATTGCATTTGCGTGTAATGGGATGTCTGGACGACTCCAAGCGTCTTGAGCTGGAGACAAGTCATCAGTGTTGGTTTCACCAGTAACTTTGAAAACTGTCAGTTTAATTTCAGTCGGAACGTCTTTGCGGCTGGTGAACCATTCAGCGTCAGCCCAAGACTGCATAACCGCTTGTGCATTCGCGTTACCCGCTTTTGCTTTGTCTGCAACGTCATGGAACGCGTCAAATACGAGAAGCGTTTTCTTCAGCGCTTCAGCAGCAAGTTCACCTAATTCAGCGTCATCAAGAAGAGCAACTAAAGGAGCAACGTTATAACCACCAAGCATAGTGCCTAGTAAGTAAACCGCACGTTCTTTAGAAACTAATGGTGAAGTCGCCTCGCCTTTAGCCAAAGCAGCTAAGAATGCAGCTTTAACATATGCAGCTTGGTCAACACCCGCTGGAACACGGTTTTCTAGTAAATCAACTAAAAATGCTTCTTCGCCAGCTGGTGGGTTTTTTAATAATTCAACTAATGCAGCTGTTTGAGCATCGTCAAGTGGCTTCGGTGGGACTCCGAGTGCGGCACGTTCTGCAACGTGTTGGCGGTAAGCTTCTAGCACAGTGTTATTCCTCTTTTTTAAAAAATTATTTACGTATTCCTGCTTTAAAGAAAGCTACGTAAATAATATGGACTGCTTAATTTTACTAAAATTCCAGTTAAAAGTTAATGCGCTACAAGTGTTTCTTCGTGATGCCCATTATTTTCTAACTAAATGATGTTCATATCAATTGCACACAAAAACAGCAATATAGTCAGATCCTTTGGAATTATTTCACATTAACTTTGAACTGCCATTTAAAAACAAAAAAGGCAACCTATGTTGCCTCTTTTTACTCAATATAAATATTCAACCTTAGTGTACTGTTGTCGCTTGGATATATTGTTTGAAACTTTCACGACAGCCTTCAAATTTCATCTGAATTTCATCCTCATGCAAATTTTGATGTGCGGAGCTTGCAAAAGAAATTTGCACTGAAATACGCGTAGATTCGTGGTCAAGCGCGTGTTTCAAGTATACATGGTCACCCAAGCTAAGGACATAATGACCACCGCCAATTACGGCCACACCATTTTCATCTTCCAAGAGTAAATCTGCATGATTTAAATAGCCAACAACTTCCATTTTCTGCTCCTCTCGTTTTTTATTTTATGTTCATTATTCTTTATTTTTATATGCTTTGCTATATATATGATTTAGAGTTTTGTCACAAAAAGTTCCATCCAAAAATAAAAAAACCGTTCCTTAGAACGGTTTGTAATTTGGCATTTCAGTATGCGGTGTTGCGATACATTTTTCAGTATATTTCACACGAATTTTTTCACGTGCACCTTCAATATCAGATTTAATTTCAGCCTCAGGTAAAGCATAAACATCTTCAATAATTTCTAATGCAAATGACTTAGTCATTTCATCTTCAACTTTATTGGCATGCTCAATCGCTTTATCTTTTTCAATGGCATTTTGACGATCTAACATAATTGAACGTGCTGCATTACCAATACTTTTACAATAGCCATGCCATTGCTCTTGTGGTGTTAACGGTTTTTTTTCAGCACAACCCACCAGTGCAATCACAGCAGCCAAAGCGAATAACTTTTTCATTACAACTCTCCTATTCGCCCTATCATAATCAAACTTTTTCAAATGAAGAACCATTACCCACTTTAAATAGTATAAAAGCCCAAATTTGGGCTTTTATACTTAGAAAAATTAACCGCAGCTTGCTTGAACGACTTTATTGGTTTTCGGATCAACTGTTACTGTCACACGGTCTTCGCGATAATCCATTGTCACAGGCTGCCCTGGTTGTACTAAGCGTACCATCTTCGCACTGGTTTTTTGCTTAATCTGTGCTTCAGTTAAATTTGACTGACCAATCAAAGCTGTTGCTTGCTCGGCAACACATTTGCTTTGACTAGCACGGAAAAGCGTCCATTCATCAATGACTTGACCATTCGGCAAATGGCAATAGCCTACTTCACCATTGGCCTCTTTTCGAATCTCTAATTTACCACCCTGTTCAACACAGTATGTACTGGCAGGATTAGCCATACCTAAAGTTGGCTTTTCAGTTTCATTTTTTTGCGCAGTACTACAACCCGAAATAGCTGCAACCATTAATCCAAGCATTACGATTTTTTTCATAAAAAATATTTCTTTAAATAAAATATCAACATAGCAAATATGTTTGAAAAAAATTGTGCGAGTTTTGCAAAATTTAAGATTGCATAAAAAGCCCATCATTTGACGGACTTTTGTATGCTGAAAGGCTATATTTTCAGGTCATTTTTTAATTGACTGAGTGAATATCAAGTTCTTCATTTTTCGCTAAAACTACAGATGCTAGAATTGGAGTACCTAAAATGAACGGCATAGCAAAGATCCAAAAGACCACGGTATAGTGCGGATCAAAGAAAAACTGAATAGCAAGCGCCACTAAAATTAAAACTGAAAATAAAATCGCTGCAAAGCGTATTACAAATTTGATCGGCATAGGGATCATCACTCTAAATTTAGTAAGTCCATTTACTATACACCTACTTTCATTATGGTTTAATTGATTTTAAGTATCTAGTGTCTGTTATTCATAGGTTTTCTTCATCTACCAAATAAAAATTTTTATCAAATGGCGAATTAAGCTTTTTTAACACCTAAAAATAAAGCCTACATGATGTAGGCTTTATTTAGCAGAAGAGTAGCTTTAGAACTTCCAGTTATAAGAACATTGTTTTGCGTTTAATCTAATTAGCTGTAAATAACTGTAGATCGTTGTTTTTAAATGTATTGTATATATGCAACACTTCGCACTAACAACCACTAGCAGTCTACAAATATAATTCAACAGTCTACAAATCAGTCTACATTTTTTAATGACTATATATAGGTGTAAATAAAGGCCCATCAAAGAGCCTTCACACAAATCCCCACATTCACATTCGTCGTAATTGAATGAGCTGTGCAACCTGATAAGAGGATGCACAGCATGAATGCTTTGATCATGATAGAAACAAAGCCTTTTCTTTAGCACGACGATTCACAAGCCCCTGCATACGCTTACCACCCGCATTCACCCACACATCAAACTGATCCGCAGCAGCACGATTATCATTGGCATTCAGCTTTTTCACCAAAGTTGATTTGCTAAATGCATTGGTCCCAATGTTGTAGGCAAGTGATACCAGCGCATCAAACTGATTTTGGCTAAGTGGTACCGTAACCGC
>NZ_JBICLH010000058.1:0-902 GCF_043105125.1 Acinetobacter sp. TYF_19 | reverse complement strand
AAACCTGATTTTCTCGGATTGGTTCTTTCAATGGTTCAGGCGCATGCCGTTTTAGTCTTCTTCTCGGTTTAATACGCAGATTCAGTGCCAACTCACAGTAAATGCGGTAAACCCGCTTGTGATTCCAGCAGCAACTCTCAACATGCCGTAAATACGAGAAGCACAAACCAAAGCCACAATCGGAATTTTCCTCAGTGAGTTCAATGAGCTGTTCAGCAATGAGTGCATTGTCATCGCTGAGTTTGGCTTGATAGCGATAGCAGGTTTCACTAATGCCAAATGCTTTACAAGCCAAACGAATACTAATGGCATGCTGGGCAACTGCCTGTTGTGCCATCTTACGCCGGCAAGATGGCTTTACCACTTTTTTGCCATCGCTTCCTGGATGATTTTGGCCTTTAATCGCTCTTCCGCATACATCTTTTTAAGTCTGGTATTTTCGGCTTCTAGCTCTTTCAGTCGAGCTGTCAACGGCATTTTAAAATTGACCCCTTTTACCTTAAAAATGGCGAAGTAAAATTGACCCCTTTGATCTCGTATTAAGTTTCAACCTGCGGCTGAATCCCAATTCTTTTTTTATCCTTCAAACGATAACTCTCACCCGATATCTGTACCACATGACAGTGATGTAATAGCCGATCTAACATCGCAGCGGTCAACGTAACATCATCCGCAAATGACTTAGACCATTGGCTAAAGGGTAAGTTACTCGTCAATATCGTACTGCCTTTTTCATAACGCTTGGCAATCACGTTAAAGAACAGATTCGCTTCTTCACGTCCAAACGGTAAATAACCAATTTCATCGATAATCAGTAACTTTGGTCCCAGTACCGCACGTTGCATATAGGTTTTCAGTTTACCTTGCTGGTAGGCTGTACTTAGTTGCAGCATGAGATCGGC
>NZ_JBICLH010000057.1:0-44887 GCF_043105125.1 Acinetobacter sp. TYF_19 | reverse complement strand
AAAGCCCTGAATTTATAACATATTGGTTCTCAATACAAAATGTTATAAAACAAGGCTTCTCGATGGATCATATTACCGAATTATTTTGTATTTTGGACGATTTCTGCAAAACATTTAATGAATCTTTAGAAAAAGCTTTAATTTCTGATCAAAAATCCAAGCTGAAAAAGTCAGCCTTGAGCTTGTCTGAAGCAATGACCATTGTCATTTTATTTCATCAATCCGGTTTTAGATTCTTCAAATATTTTTATTGCCAAATGATCGTTCCATTCTGGAAATCTGCTTTTACTAAACTGCTTAGCTACAACCGATTTATTGAAATCATGCCCCGTTGTTTGCAAGCTCTGAGTAGTTTCTTCCACCAGGTGAAAGGAAAAGATACGGGAATCAGTATCATTGACTCCACTAAATTGGTAGTTTGCCATAATCTTCGGATTAAAAGGCATCGTGTATTTAAAGGCTTGGCCGGCCGTGGAAAAAGTAGTACGGGTTGGTTTTATGGTTTTAAATTACATATCGTTATCAATAATTTAGGTGAAATTATTAATCTCAAACTAACATCGGGAAATGTTCATGATGTTGCTATATTAGAATCTTTAACTCAAGAATTAAAAGGAATCCTACTCGGAGACAAAGGCTATTTGAGCAAAGCAAAAGCCGAAGCTTTAGCAGCAAGAGGACTGAAAATATTGACCCCATCACGTCGGAATATGAAAAATAAACCCATCCAAACTGAAGAAGAAAAACAATTACTTTGCAGAAGAGGATTGATCGAAACCGTGAATGATCAATTAAAAAATTTACATCAACTTGAACATTCACGTCATCGTTCGGTAAATAACTTCATGGTGAATATCATGGCTGCTGTAGTGGCTTATTGTTTGAATCCCAATAAGCCAACTTTCCAAAATATGCTAAAAGGCTAAGCAGATTTCGTCGAACTCAGGTTAGAATAATTAGAATACTGTGTAGAATAGGGTGATAAAAATTATAGAGTCTGGTTGGTATACCGCCCCCAATGATTTTCTAGGCTGACAAAAGGATGATATTTGTCAGATAAAAAGAAAATAAAACAAAAGGAATTTGAATTTGCAAGTGAAGCATGTGCTAAGTGGATTGGCATTCATTGTGTTGGCATCTGTATGCGGTGTACTTATCGCTATTTGGACGTTTAAACACTTTAATATTTATATTCCCTTAGAAAATCAAAAAGTCAGTATTGATCTGCAAGAGCCTTTACAAGCTGAGGTTAAAATTCATGATGCCTTAGATGTTGATGTCACAGGGCGCGTCAATGCAGAAATTCCGATCCGTGAAAATCTGAATATTCCACTGACCCAAACGCTGACGCCACGAGTGTATTTTGATAATCAGGTTCCGATTAAAACCATCATTCCAGTACGTGAAACCTTGAAAATTAACCAGAACATGCCTGTAGATACCAAGGTACAGGTGAAAGTCATGGGGCGAGATGTGACTTTACCTTTAAAAGGAAATATTCCCATTCAGCTGGATGTGCCGATTCATATCGATGTGCCACTTGAACAGCAGGTACACCTCAAGTTTGATGCGTCTGTGAAAACAGTGCTTAAAGAAAACCTACATATTCCAGTCAATACAGTGGTTAAAACCAATATTCCCATACAGGGACATTTAAACGTTCCCATTAAAACGGCGTTGAAAGCTTCAGTGGATGTGCAAAATACATTACCAATTGAAATTAAGCAGGGTGAATTGAAAATTCCACTCATAGTCTGCAACTACTGCGTGAAAAACCTCAACCTCAAGAACACGTGAAGCCATAGGAGGGAGTATGTGGATATTCCAGTCTATGAAGCGGCTTGTATTGAGTTTTGTATGCGTTGTCATTTTGGTGGGTACGCTGTTTTGGTTGTACCTAAATATTCAAGCCAGTATGCAGGTGTCTGCGAGTGAAGCACAAATTCAACTGTCAGACGCCTTACCGACAAAAATCCAAGTGGGTAATTATTTAGAAACCCAATCTGTTGGGACTTTAGATACGCAACTGAAAATTGATCAGAAAATCAATCTGCCTTTGACCGGGAAATATTTGGCAAATTTAGAGTTTGAAGTAGAAGTGCCTGTTTCAGTGGAGGTTGATTATCAAACCGAGGTGCTCATTGATCAAAACATGCCGTTGGAGACAACTACGGATTTAATTTATCAAAATAAACTGTTGCCTAAGTTTCCACTCACTTTAGATATTCCGATTAAGCTGGCTGTGCCATTTCATTTAAAGCAAGACTATCAGATCCCGATCAAAATTATGTTTAATGGCTTGGTCTATTTTGAGTTTGATGAGCAAGTGCATCTGCATGTGTTGCATCAGTTTGCGCCACAGTTAAATTTGAATGACCCAATGACTATGCGCAAAATAGCAAGCTTCAATGCCACTATGTACAACATAGAGCGAAGTACGACGGCGAACTTGGAGATGAATATGACTCTACCCGTGAAGAACATTCACCCATAAAAAACACCACCAATGATTGGTGGTGTTTGAATGTGAAGATTAAATGGGTGGCTTAAAGTGAGGCTTTGATCGCATCTTGAATGCTGGTGGTCTTACGTCCAATCAATTGTTCTAAGTCTTTGCTGTCGCTGTACATCGCACCTTTGGCGGTTTGCACATCGGCATCCACAATCACATCAATCAAGTGTGCTGGGAGGCTGGCTTGAATTAAGCCTTGACGCAGGTCATCGGCAGACAAATTTTGATAGATGACTGGCTTATGTGTTGCCTGACTGATGAATTGAGCCAAATCAGCTTTAGTAAAACTTTCAGAGCCTGCCAATTCATAGGTTTTATTCTCATGGCTCGTTGAGGTTAAGACTTTAGCTGCAGCTTCAGCATAATCTATACGTGATGCTGAGCTAATTCGGCCATCTTGAGCTGCGCCAAAAAGAGTCCTAATTTCAATGGTGTGAGCAACCCCCGCAAGGTAGTTTTCGCTATACCAGTTATTTCTTAAGAAGGTATAAGTGATTCCACTGTCTTGAATCAGTTTTTCGGTTTCACGGTGTTCTTGCGCTAAGCCGAGTGGGGAAGTGTCTGCACGTAGTAAGCTGGTGTAAGCAAGATAAGGTACGCCGGCAACTTTCGCAGCATTAATCACTGCTTGGTGTTGAGGTGTACGGCGACCGATTTCATTGGCTGAAATGAGTAATAACTTATCTATTCCTAATAGAGCAGGAACTAATGTTTCAGGGCGGTCATAATCAAACTCACGCAGCTCAATACCTTGAGTTTTGAAATGTTCAGCTTTATCTACATTACGAACCAGCGCAACAATATTCTGGGCAGCAGTCAACTGCAAGAGTTGCTCTATAATGAGGTTGCCGAGTTGTCCTGTTGCGCCTGTGATTGCAATTTTCATAATTCACCTAAGTTGGTTGTTTTCTATACTTGATGGTTGAATCTTAATCTGTTAACTTACTAAATGTAAGTACGCACCAAAAAGTAAGTAATAAACCAAATGGAGAGAAATGATGCACACCTATGCGACAAGCAAATTATTAGGTCAAGTTTTATCCACGGAGTGTCCGTCTCGTGAAATTTTGGAGCATCTTACGAGTAAGTGGTCGGTACTGGTGTTGCGTTGTTTAAGTGATGGCGTACATCGTTTTAGTGAGCTCAAGCAGCGTATAGAAGGCGTGAGTGAGAAAATGCTTTCTCAGACGCTCAAAACGCTTGAGCATGATGGCTTTATTCTACGGACGGTCTATCCCGTGGTGCCACCCAAAGTAGAGTATCAATTGACGATCTTGGGTTCTCAAGCTGCTGAGAAGACCATGTATTTGATTGGTTGGATTGAAAAAAGTTTGCCTGAAATTCTGGAAAGCAAAGAGCGAGTAGCAGCTTTAAAATAAAAGATGACAAGTAATGTGGATTGGTTGTGTGAATCCTTAATTACACTTTAAGAGTGAATTCCTCTGGAGTGCGGAAGTGGATTAGATTTGATTAGAATTTCAGGCTCTGAAAAAGGCTTGTGATCAAACAATCTCCTCTTTTAGCGCGCTATTTTGATGAGAAAATCCTTCTTGGAGTAAAAGTTGAGTAGGATTGAATAAAATGAGTCGAAGAGTGACCTAACAACTAAGTGGTCAACACATTTAAATTAAAAATGAAGAAAATCAGGTGAAAAGTGTCAAAAAATTAGATTTTGGTATTTTTGTGACTAAATTTCATGTTTCGCTGAATAATTATATTCGAGAAATTTTGTAAAATATGGCAGAATATGCGGTTTTAAAGTATTTAGAGGATTGGCAGCATGCGCTTTGTTGATGAAGCAGTCATTACCGTAGAGGCTGGCGACGGTGGCAATGGCGTAGCCAGTTTTCGCCGTGAAAAATTCGTACCTTTTGGTGGCCCAGACGGTGGTGATGGTGGTCGTGGTGGTAGCGTATTTATCGAAGCTGATGATAATACCAGTACCCTTGTAGACTTCCGTTATACGCGCCGCTTCCGTGCGGAGCGAGCTAAAAATGGTCGTGGCGCGAACTGCGCAGGCCGTGGTGGTGAAGACACAGTATTAAAGGTTCCTGTAGGTACAACCATTGTTGATACTGACTCAGGTGACATTATTGGCGACTTGGTTGAAAGTGGTCAGCGTGTTCTTGTCGCAGCGGGTGGTGATGGTGGTTTGGGTAATACTCACTTTAAATCATCGACGAACCGTTCGCCACGTAAGTGTACCCATGGTTTTAAAGGCGAATTCCGTGAAATTCGCTTAGAGCTAAAAGTACTGGCCGATGTTGGCTTACTGGGTATGCCAAACGCAGGTAAATCGACGTTTATTCGTGCCGTATCAGCAGCAAAACCTAAGGTTGCAGACTATCCGTTTACTACGATGGTTCCAAACCTTGGTGTGGTCGATGCAGACAGTCATCGTTCATTTGTAATGGCGGATATTCCTGGCTTGATTGAAGGGGCTTCTGAAGGTGCAGGTCTTGGTATTCGTTTCTTAAAGCACTTGGCGCGTACGCGTATTTTGCTTCACATTGTGGATGTTCAGCCGATTGATGGTTCTGATCCTGCATACAATGCAAAAGCGATCTTGGGTGAATTAGAGAAATTCTCTCCGACACTTTCAAAGTTAC
Organism: Acinetobacter sp. TYF_19; assembly: GCF_043105125.1. Taxonomy (NCBI): domain Bacteria; kingdom Pseudomonadati; phylum Pseudomonadota; class Gammaproteobacteria; order Moraxellales; family Moraxellaceae; genus Acinetobacter; species Acinetobacter sp. TYF_19. Next base: position 39,766 of record NZ_JBICLH010000057.1, on the reverse strand, counting down.
CTATCGTTCTAGTATTAAACAAAGTTGACCAACTTGCAGACGATACGCGTGATGAATGGTGTCAGCATATTTTAGATGAAATGCAGTGGGATGGTCCTGTATTTAAAACTTCAGGTTTGATGTCTGAAGGGACAAAACCAGTTGTGTATTACCTGATGGATCAAATTGAGCAACAACGTGAACGTGAGCTTGAAGATCCTGATTATGCAGCAGAAGTGAAAGCATTCCGTGAGCAGCTTGAAGCTGAAACACGCGAACAAACGATTGCCGCTAAAGAAGCATATCGTGAAATGCGTCGCCAACAACGTCTTGCAGGCCTGTTGGCTGATGATGATGAAGACGATGATGAAGATGACGGCGAAATGGAAGTGTTTTACGTACGTTAAGCTCGTAATGAGTAACTGAGGACAAGATGATAGAAGTGGTAGATGGGCAACGTAAGCTCGAAGCTTGTAAACGAATCGTTGTTAAAATCGGATCATCTTTACTCACAGCAAATGGGCAAGGTCTAGATATAGATGCAATTTCGCATTGGGCGAAACAAATTGCAGATCTACACAATGCCAGACATGAGATTATTCTGGTGTCGTCAGGAGCTGTGGCTGAAGGTATGGTTCGTATGAAGCTAGACAGCCGACCCACCGATCTACCCAGTCTTCAGGCGTGTGCTGCCATTGGTCAGATGGGCCTTATTCATACGTGGTCAAGTGTGCTTGAAAAACATCATATTCAGACCGCGCAAGTGTTATTAACCCATGATGATTTGGCAGACCGTCGTCGTTATTTGAACTCGTGTGACGCTTTACAGAACTTGATTGAATGGCATGTCATTCCTGTAATCAACGAGAATGACACGGTTTCGACCGATGAAATTCGCTTTGGTGACAATGACACGCTTGCTGCGATGGTTGCAGGTCAAGTCCATGCAGATTTGTTAATTATTTTGACTGATCAGCAAGGTATGTTCGACTCAGATCCACGTTCAAATCCAGACGCTAAACTGTTCCATACTGTGCGTGCTCTAGATGAGAGTTTGTTTGATATGGCTGGCGGTGGCGGCAAGTTTGGTCGTGGTGGTATGTTGACCAAAGTCCGTGCTGCACGCTTAGCTGCAAAGTCTGGCTGTCCAACGCTGATTGCCAGTGGTGAAAGCGACAATGTGCTTGCGCGTTTGATGGATGGTGAAATGCTCGGGACATTGTTTATTACAGATAATGACCGCATTACCGCTCATCAACAGTGGTTGGCGGCTCACTTACAAACTGCGGGTCGTTTAGTGTTGGATGATGGTGCTGTCAAAGCCATTAAAGATAATCATCGTAGTTTACTTCCAGTTGGTGTGAAAGCTGTGGAAGGGCATTTTGAACGCGGTGACGTGGTTGAATGTGTTGATATCCAAGGTGGCCGTGTTGCGGTCGGGCGTGTCAACTTTAGTTCGCGTTCTGCGGAGTTGGTAAAGGGCTTGGCGTCAGATAAAGTTCACCAAGTTCTAGGTGAAGCACGTTCACTTGAGATGATCCATCGCAACCACATGGCAATCTACTGACTTAAACGCATCAAAAAAATCCCGCTTTCGAGCGGGATTTTTTTGTTTTAAAGCAAAAGTTATTTGATATAGCCTTTTTGAATAAGGGGCTTAAATAAGTAAAAGTGAATAGTGAGTGCCCATTGCATGATTGTATCTTTATAGAGATTCCAAAGCTTTAATCCAAAGAAGTTTAAGGCAAAAGCCAATAGAAAAGCCCCAAGCATATCTAAAGGAAAGTGCACACCAAGATAGACACGTGACCATGCAACCAGCCAAGCCATGACCAAGAGAAAAATTCCCAGTTTACGCTGCGCAGAGAAGAGATAAGAAAAGGCGATACTGCTAAAAATCAGCATATGGTCACTCGGGAAAGAGCCATTGGGTGCATGGTAAATGAGAGTGCGTCCGACCTCCATGACAAAAGGCCGTGGGTGATAATACACATGAGAAATACATTGGCTGATCAAAATGGCGATACTGGTAAAGATAAACGCCTTCAATATCTGTTTTTTAGTGTCATAGTTACCACGTAGCCAAAACCAAGCAAACAGTAAAATCATGCAATAGAGCAGGTCATTGGCGATGAATATGGCAAAATGAATGCTGGTATTACTGGCTTCAGGAGAAGCATTAATCCATGAAAAAAGCGATAAATTAAGTTCTGAAAGAGTCATGAAAGTGGATTGTGTTTATAAAGTATGGAAGAGAGTCATAATTTTGTCATATTGTTAAAATAAAAAAGACCACAAAAATGTAGTCTTTTTTAACAGTTCAATGTAGTTGAACTAATTGGCTTTCAGTTTTAGAAATCAAATGACGTTTGAAGGTAGAAGGTACGTGGTTGCCCTACATATTTTCCGCCTGTTGAGTCAGTAGAACGTGTGAGATATTGTTTATCAAACACGTTTTTAACGCCACCCGCGATTTTTAAACCGTGAAATTGCTCACCAAAGTCATAGGCTGTACGCACGGCAAAAGTGGAATAACCTGGAATATCACCTAATTTTCCATCAGCCGATTCGTCAGTTTGATAGGTATCACCCGAACCTGGAGAATGCTGCTTAGATTGGGCAAACATATCTGCATTGATGCTCCATTGATTCACTTTATAGCCTAAACCAACATTTGCTGTGTGGCGTGAGTAGAACGGAAGATCTTTGTCTTCAAAGTCGCCTGCTTCAGCCACAGCTTTGGTGAAGGTGTAGTTGCTATAGAGTTTTAAGCCCTCAAGCGCATCGGTTAAATAGGCAAAGTCATAAGCCAGACCAAGTTCTACACCTTTGTGACTGGTTGCACCTAAGTCTGTCCAAATGCCATTGTTCTGCGCATCACGTTCTAAAATTAACTCTTTTTTGAAGTCTAAATAAAACGCGGTTAATTCTGCATTTAGACCATTGCCTAAATACTTCGTCCCAATTTCATAGTTGTTGGACTTTTCAGGATGCAAGCCATCAGTTGTACTTTGCGCAACCCCACCTTCTAAACGTGCCAATTGGTTGTATTGCTGTGGGCCGAATGAGACGCCCGCATTGGCAAAAATGTTCCAATTGTCTGTCGCTTTATACATAACCGATAGGCTGGGTAAAAACTCATCTGAATCAATTTTTGGTGAAACGGTATTAACTGCTACGCCTTGGTTATAGGCAGTAAAATTGTTATGTGTTTCAATTGATTCAAAACGTAGTCCCGGTGTGATGACCCAGTTACCTAAATCGAAGCGGTTATCTGCATAAATCGCATGTGCTTTAGTGCCACCTTCACTCGTGGTACGTGCTTTAATTTCGGTCACAGGTGCATTCAATGCATATGTAGATGAGCGACCTGAGAACTCAGAACTATCTTCATCTAAATAACGATAGCCGATAGTAAATTCGCTATTTGAGTTACCTAATTGGTATGCACGAGACCAGCGCGGTTCAATGGCAAAAACTTTATAGTCGCGTGGAGAGGTATCCATACGCGAAGTCGTTGCACTAAGATCTGTCTCTAAGTCGCTCGTGCGAAATGAGTCAATATAATAGGTCAGCAATTCAAAGTTATTTTTTTCATCTTGATGCGTATAGCGGAATGACACATCTGAGCGGCGACCAGAGAAATAATTACGTGACTTATTTGACTGATAAGGGTTTTGTGCATATTTTTCGGCAGTTAAGCCTTCAGGCATTTCACCATAACCTTCATAGTGATGTAGGTTTAAGGCAATCGCATCCGCATCTGTAATTTGATAGGCCGTTTTTAACATGACATCATCAATGTCAGTTTTATTATTGGCTTCACGGTAGCCATCACCTTTTGTGCCAGAATACAGTAAAGCAAGGTCTAAACCATTATCTAAGGTTCCGCCTACAAATAGATTCGGGCTGTATTTGACTTGATCTGTACCCGAAGCATATTCGGTCGTTAGGCTGACATTACCTGCAAACTCTTGAGGAATAGCACGAGTTGCAAAATTAATGATACCGCCAACGTTCTGCGGCCCAAAACGTACAGAGCCTGCACCACGAGCCACATCTACAGATTCAATATTGCCTAATGATACTGGTGCTAGAGAAAGCTGAGGCTGTCCATAAGGCGCAAATGAGAGTGGGACGCCATCGAGCAATACTGTAGAACGAGGAGATAAACGAGAGGCTAAACCACGGACCCCAATATTGAGTGAAACATCACTGCCACCAGTACCATTATTTTCTTGGACTTGAACACCAGGCGCTTGCTTCAGGGCATCTTTAATTGAAGTCGCAGCAACTTCATCTAAGCGATTACGAGTAATAATCGTACGAGCGCCTGCATGCTTTTGCACTTTCTCTGCATTGGCATCTTCTAACCAGTTGCCTTGTGCTTCAAGTTTAATGGTCGGAAGCACATTGTTGCTCGTTGCGTCCGTGAGTTCTTCTGCTTGTGCATAGGTCAAGCAGCTCATAAAAAGTCCAATCGCAATACTGAGTTGTTTGGCTTTGAATAATCTGCGATCCTGCAGATGAAGACGTGATTAAATCATTCTTTTGTGCGCAATCCATAAGAAAGAGCGCGGCTATCATATGCTGAACTTTGTTGAAATTAAATAATAATCATTATCACTTATTGCAATTAAAACACTAAAATTAATAGGCGAATTAAAGTTTTATTGATGGATACACAATAAAAAAGCCACGTTTAACATGGCTTTTGAGATGAATTTGAATGAAATCTATTATTTAAGTTGAACAGTACCATTTGCATTGACAGTGATTTTAGATTCACCGCCTGCAACATCTTGCATTGGCACATCAGCTGCTGCAAATTTTGCACTTTCTGCACGCATCATGACTGGGCGAGGGTAGTAGTTGCTGGTATTAATGTTTAAGTTAACCAAGTTATAACCTGACTTACTCCATGCTTGTACTAATGATTGCGCACGCTGTTGAAAGTTTTTCGATGCTTCAACAATCAGCTCATTTTCCACTTTCTTACGTTGTGTGTCGGACACACTGAAGCCGATTGACTGTGTTTGGAAGTTTTGCTGTAGCTCACCAATCAATTGGCTCGCCGCTTTAAAATCGGTACTTTCTAAATTAATTTCAGCACGACCACGCCATTCTTTTAACTTTTGGTTGTCATCGTTGTAAATTGGGTAGGTGGTTTGAGAACCTGTTTCGACTTTTACGCTTGGATATTTACGAGCTAAAGCTGTGGCTTGATTCATCAGCTGCGTAATTTGTGTAGCGAGCTCGGCAGGTTGTTTGTTACTACGTTCAATGTAAAGCGTTGCATTCATTAAATCGTTGGATACTTGGCGTGTTGCCTCGGCCTGAACATTGACAATATTGTAGTTTAATTGGTTCTCAGACTGAGCAAAAACTGCTGAGCTAAATAAAGCACTAAGCGCGATTGCTGGGATGAAGAATTGACGCATTTTTATTCCTTTTTTATTTAGGAGGAGTTTTGCAACATTTGTAAAAAGCTTAAAGCCAATTTGTGGTGAATTTGCGAAAATATTGTGGTTCGATTGTAAAAAAAAGGTATAAAATATTTTTCAGAAAAACCTAGATAAATCTATTTATTTCAAAAACTTATTTTTCAACCAAGGTGAGTATTTTGAATTTTTGTGGCGAAGTTGAAAAATAAATAAATTCATCGGCTTTTCTTTACGTTGTCACACTATAAGAGGATAATTTAAGCTATGGTTTGGCATGATATATTTTTTTAGTAAATTTCTGGCAGATAATGTGCAAAAGCTGTTTATTTTATTGAAAATTTCTGTATCATCCGCCTCCTAGTTATGAAGTATCCAAACGCTATCTGACTAGAATTTATAAAGCGCCGAGTCAAAGGACCAAAAGTCACCCGACTTATTTCTTTCAACCCATATCAGAGATGGTAATTCGATATGAGCGTTTCTTCTGTAAACCCTGCCACTAATACTACTAACGAATACTATTTGACTCGCCAAAGTCAGATGGAATCCAATGTTCGTAGCTATCCACGGAAATTACCGTTAGCGATAGCCAAAGCATTAGGCTGCTGGGTTACTGATGTTGAAGGTACAGAGTACCTCGATTGTTTAGCTGGGGCAGGAACATTGGCTTTGGGCCATAATCATCCTGCGGTAATTCAAAGTATTCAAGATACACTTGCAAGTGGCCTTCCTTTACATACTTTGGATTTAACGACACCTTTAAAAGATGCATTTACTGAAGCATTGCTTGAACAATTACCAGGCGGTAAGGAAGAGTATTGTTTACAGTTCTGTGGTCCATCTGGTGCAGATGGCACGGAAGCAGCAATTAAATTAGCGAAGACGTATACCGGTCGTAGCACAGTGATTAGTTTCTCTGGTGGCTACCATGGTATGACGCACGGCGCTCTTGCAATGACAGGTAATCTGTCTGCGAAAAATGCTGTAAATGGTTTAATGCCAGGCGTTCAATTTATGCCGTATCCGCATGAATACCGTTGCCCACTTGGTTTAGGTGGCGAAGCGGGTGTGGATGCTTTGACATATTTCTTTGAAAACTTCATTGAAGATGTTGAAAGTGGTGTAACCAAGCCAGCTGCTGTCATTCTTGAAGCAATTCAAGGTGAAGGCGGTGTGGTAACAGCGCCAACCAAATGGTTGAAAAAAATCCGCGAAGTGACTGAAAAACACAACATTGTGTTGATTCTTGACGAAGTTCAAGCAGGCTTTGCACGTTCAGGCAAAATGTTCGCATTTGAACATGCGGGTATTGAACCTGACGTAGTAGTAATGTCTAAAGCCGTTGGTGGTAGCTTACCACTTGCTGTATTGGGTATTAAACGTAAGTTTGATGCTTGGCAGCCAGCAGGTCACACGGGTACTTTCCGTGGTAACCAATTGGCAATGGGTACTGGTCTTGCAACGATCAAAACTATCAAAGAACAAAAGCTTGCGCAAAATGCACAAGAACGTGGTGATTTCTTACAAGCTGAATTTAAAAAGCTTGCTCAAGAGTTCCTATGTATCGGTAACGTGCGTGGTCGTGGTTTGATGATTGGTGTTGAAATTGTTGATGAGCGTAAACCAGCGGATCATATGGGGTCTTTACCTGCAGATGGTCAACTGGCAGCAGCGATTCAAGCGGCATGCTTTAACAACAAATTGTTGTTAGAAAAAGGTGGTCGTAACGGTACAGTGATTCGTTTACTTTGCCCACTTATTATCACTCAAGCTGAATGTGAAGAAGTAATTGTTCGCTTTAAGAAAGCAATTGCTGAAGCACTTGTTGCAACTCGAGGCGCGTAATCATGGTTGATTTTGCAGAACACCGTAAGGCGTTACTCTGCAATGATGCTGCATCTATTGCTGACTACTCGTCAGCAATGGATCAAGCGACTAAAGCAGTTGCAGCATGGTTGCAAAACGACAAAATGTACACGGGCGGTAGCATCAAAGAGCTCCGCAGTGCGATTGCATTTATTCCTTCTAAAGAAGGTTTGGGTGTACAAAAGTCACTTGAACGTATGGTTGAGCTTTTCTTAAACAAAAGCTTAAAAGTCCATCACCCGCACTCGCTCGCGCACTTGCACTGTCCAACTATGGTGACCAGTCAAATTGCTGAAGTGCTGATCAATGCAACGAATCAATCGATGGATTCTTGGGACCAAAGTCCTGCAGGTTCATTGATGGAAGTTCAGTTGATTGACTGGCTTCGTCAAAAAGTGGGTTATGGTGCAGGTCAGGCAGGCGTGTTCACTTCTGGTGGTACACAGTCAAACTTGATGGGTGTACTGCTTGCACGTGATGCATGTATTGCGAAAAACTGGAAAGACGAAAACGGTAATCCGTGGTCTGTACAGCGTGATGGCGTGCCGGGCGATGCGATGCGCAACGTCAAAGTTATTTGTTCTGAAAATGCACACTTCTCTGTACAAAAGAACATGGCGATGATGGGTATGGGCTTCCAATCAGTCGTGACCGTTCCTGTGAACGAGAACGCGCAGATGGATGTGGATGCACTTGAAAAAACCATGGCTCACCTTCAAGCTGAAGGTAAGATTGTGGCGTGTGTGGTTGCAACTGCGGGTACGACCGATGCAGGTGCAATTGATCCACTGAAGCAAATTCGTGAAATCACCAACAAATATGGCGCGTGGATGCACATCGATGCGGCGTGGGGCGGTGCTTTAATCTTATCGAACAATCATCGCGATATGTTGGATGGTATTGAGCTTTCTGACTCAATTACGCTGGATTTCCATAAGCATTACTTCCAAACCATCTCTTGTGGTGCGTTCTTGTTAAAAGACGAAGCGAACTATCGTTTCATGCACTACGAAGCTGAGTATTTAAACTCTGCTTATGACGAAGAGCATGGCGTGCCTAACCTCGTGTCTAAGTCACTTCAAACAACACGTCGTTTCGATGCGTTGAAGCTTTGGATGACTGTTGAAGCGCTTGGTGAAGAACTGTATGGCTCTATGATTGACCACGGCGTTACTTTAACTCGTGACGTTGCTGATTATATCAATGCAACTGCTGGTTTAGAGATGTTGGTTGATCCACAATTTGCATCTGTATTGTTCCGTGTGGTTCCAGCAGGCTATCCAGTAGAATTGCTTGATACCTTAAACCAAAACGTTGCAGATGAATTGTTTGCACGTGGTGAAGCGAATATTGGTGTAACTAAAGTAGGCCACAATCAATCATTGAAAATGACGACTTTAAGTCCAGTTGCGACTTTAGATAACGTGAAGAATCTGCTTGGTCTTGTCCTTGCAGAAGCGGATCGTATCAAAGGTCCAATCGCAGATGGAACCTATACACCTGCAATTGCTTAATCGATTGTTTGTGTTAAAAAAGGAGCTGATATCAGCTCCTTTTTTATGTGTTCTAAATATTAAAGAACATAACATCACTGGCTAAGTTTCTAATTTTAATTATGTTGGAGATGCTTTATTTTTCTATGAAGTAGTTGTCGATATCTGCTTCAACTATGATTTTCAGGAAAATGAGCTTCAATAGTTAAGACTAAAGCTAAATATTCGGGCTTTTGATTTTCAACAGGCAAATGATTTCCTTCACGAATTTTCAAGTTAAAGGTATGACCTGCACGACAGGCAAGTCCTTATCATAATCCCGAAAAATTGGGGGGTAAATAAACGTGTTTGGCTAGCTGTCATGGGAAATGTCGCACTCATATGACTTGTCACGCTTATTACGAAAAATGAATGGTTAAGGCGGCAGTAAGGGGAGGAGAAACCCAAAATCTCCTTCTTTGAGCTATCTTTTAGAAAAAAGATAAAGCGGTGTCGTCAGAAATACCCATTATTCGGACAAATATTTCTAAAAATAAGAAAAGTACCTGAGTCTGAAAGTCATAAATTTGCTCTCGTATTTGAGATGAGCATGCTATTTTTCAGTAATAAATAAGGGATAAAAGGTAAAAATTAAGACCTAAATGATGCTCAATTTTCTAAATATGACACCACGCATTTGTCATTTATAGGTTATGAAATTCTGACAAATGGCGAAAATTTATATGGATTTTGCATATAGGTATACGCAAAGTTTTATAGATTAGAAGGGATATTCAATGTTAAATAAATCAAAGTCTATGAAGTTCTTTTTTGCTTTATGTATTGATTCTAAATGTGTTTTATTTTTTATAAAAGCGTAAAAGATGTTTATGTAAAATGAATTACGCACTCTCGGTATATCGAAATAAGAAAAATTCTTTACGTGTTTAGACTGGGTGAAATTGAACAAAGTGTAACGAATCATGGAAAAATAAAAATAAACATCATGAAAGTGTCACAATGCTGTAACTTGCTTGTCATATTCTGAAATCAAAATGCAGTTATCCAAAAAAGTACAAGACTGAATAAAAAGTGGCGTACTCCAAAATGTTTAATATGTGAGATAACAAATATGCGCTTAAACCATATCGCACTTGCAGTAGTAGTTTCTGGGGCAGCTGTAGCAACCACGGCAAACGCAGCTCGTGACACAATCCAAATTGCGGGTTCTTCAACAGTTTTACCATATGCAAGTATTGTTGCTGAAGAATTTGGCAATACTTTCCCACAATTTAAAGCACCAGTTGTTGGTTCTGGCGGTTCTTCAGGTGGCTTAAAACAGTTTTGTAATGGTGTGGGTGATAACACAATTGATATCGCAAACGCATCTCGTAAAATTAAAGATACAGAATTAGCTGCTTGTAAGAAAGCTGGTGTGAACCAAGTGATCGAAATCAAAATTGGCTATGACGGTATTGTATTCGCTTCAAATGCAAGCAAAGCAGCATATAAATTACGTCCACAGCACGTCTATGCAGCTTTAGCAGCGCAGTTACCATCTAACGGTAAAATGGTTGCAAACCCATATACACGTTGGAACCAAATTGACAAAAGCCTTCCAAACGAACCAATCACTTTAGTGATTCCAGCATCAAACCACGGTACACGTGAAGTGTTCCAAGAAAAAATGGTTGATGCAGGCTGCGAAACTTATGCAGCAATCAAAGCAATGGATAAAGATGCACAAAAGAAAGCATGTTCAACTTTCCGTAAAGACGGCAAAGTGATTGAGATTGCGGGTGACTACACTGAAACTTTAGCGCGCTTAAAAACCTCGCCTAGCGCAGTAGGTGTGTTTGGTTTGGGTTTCTACGACCAAAACCGTGACAAGTTACGCGTAGCTACAGTGAACAATGTTGCACCATCTGAAAAGACGATTTTGAATGGTTCATACCCAGTTTCTCGCCCACTATTCTTTTACGTGAAGGGTGAGCATTTGAAATCAATCAAAGGCTTAAAAGAATACACGGAATACTTCATCAGCAAGAAAGTATCAGGTAAAGGTTCTAAGCTTGAGCGTGCTGGTTTGATCTCAATGTCAGACAAAGAGCGTGCAGCAGTTCTTGCGAACTTCAAAGCAGGCAAAGCGGTTAAGTAATTAAGCGTAGAAACAGTCAACGGTAGGCAAGTCCTACCTTTGACGTTTTTTACTAGGATTAAGTTTTTTCAAATAATGAAAATTGAAAGAACCGTGGAGAATAGATGAATCTGCTACTTATAGGTGTGTTATTGGCACTGATTGCCATAGCCTATCAAATGGGCTTAAGTCAGAGCCGTAACTTAGCAGGTAAGGGAAATAATTCTGCAAAATTACACTCACGTCCGGGGTATTACGGTGCGTTAGTGGCTTTGTGGTGTGGTATCCCTGCTTTTTTAATTTTGATTGTTTGGAATATTGTTGAACCAAATGTTTTGAATCATGTGGTGTTAAATCACGTGCCAGCACAAGTCGCTGCAACCTTAGATGCTGCTAGTACGGATGTGTTGATTAACCGTGTAGAAGCGATTGCCTCAGGTTTTGGTGTCACAGATACACCAGCCGCGTATGAGCTTGCTGCTGCGGAGCAACTGGCGAAGTTTCAAAGCATTGGAACATTTGCAAAAATTGCAGTGGTGATTTGTGCTGCACTGGCAGGTTTAGTCGCTGCGAAAAAGCGCATTGCAACTCAATTCCGCGCGCGTAACCAAGTTGAAAAAACCATTAATGTTGCACTTGCGCTCTGTTCTGGTGTCGCGATTCTAACCACGATTGGTATCGTGATGTCGATGTTCAGCGAAGCGATGCGATTCTTCCACTTTGTGAGTCCACTCGACTTTTTCTTCGGTACAGAATGGAACCCCGGCTTTAGTACCTCTGGTAATGCAGAAGGAAGCTACGGCTTACTGCCATTACTTTGGGGTACCTTAATGGTCAGTGGTATTGCACTCTTGGTTGCAGTCCCTGTAGGTTTAATGATCGCGATCTATCTTGCTGAATATGCATCTTCTGGGTTTCGCTCATGGGCAAAACCAACCATTGAAGTTCTCGCAGGGATTCCAACCATTGTTTACGGTGTATTTGCACTGATGATCATTGGCCCATTCTTTAAAATGCTTGGTGAATCCGTTGGTTTACACATCAACGCAACTAGCGCACTCACTGCTGGTTTCGTCATGGGTATCATGATTATTCCTTTCGTTTCATCGCTTTCTGATGACATTATCACGCAGGTACCACGTGCATTACGTGATGGCTCATTAGGTTTGGGCGCGACAAAGTCCGAAACCATTCGTCAGGTGGTGATACCAGCAGCACTTCCGGGCATTATCGGCGCGTTCTTGCTTGCAGCGTCACGTGCCATCGGTGAGACCATGATTGTGGTGCTTGCAGCAGGGAATAGTCCTCTATTGCATGCCAATCCACTTGAAGCCATTTCAACTGTGACCATTACCATCGTAAACCAATTGACTGGTGATACTGACTTTGCAAGCCCGCAAGCTTTGGTGGCATTTGCACTAGGTCTAACACTCTTTGTAATTACGCTTGGTTTGAACATTGTTGCACTGTACATCGTGCGTAAATATCGTGAGCAATACGACTAATGACGACTTCTAATAGCACAGCAGATCAAGTATTTGATCCACAACATGCGGCAGAATTACGAGAAAAGCGTAAGCAAACGATCAGTAATTCATTGGCAAAACGACACCGTAAAGAAAAAACCTTTCGTTTCTTTGGTTTCTCGGCAGTGATTGCAGGTTTATTCTTTGTCGCGCTACTTTTTGGCAGTATTTTATCGAAAGGCTTACCTGCTTTTTGGCAAAGTAGCATGAGTTTACCTGTGTACTTTGACCCTGCCATTATTACGACAGGTGCAAAACCTGTACAGCGTGCCGGAGAATCTCCAGCGCAGTTTGAGGAGCGCTTTATTGCTTGGCAAACTGAAATGGGCATGGTGGATTGGGATGCTTTAATCGTGAATGCCATGATTGTAAAAGATCCAGCACTTGCTTCTAAACGAGATGATTTAGCTTCTTTGTACACCAGTTCTGAAGCGTATCGCTTACGTGATATGGTGATGAAAGATCCATCATTGGTCGGTAAGAAAGAAGACATTAAAGTGCTTGCCGATGCAAACGTTGATGTGTGGCTCGCAGGAAATATTGACCGTAGTTTGCCTGATGAACAGCAACAGTTGAGCCCAGAAGTTCGTCAACTTGCCGATGAAATGAAAGCTTCAGGGGTAATGGAAAATACTTTCAATACCAACATTTTCGTTAGTCCAGACTCGCGTAGTTCACCTGCAACTTCAGGTTTAGCAGGGGCATTCATGGGGTCGCTGTTCATGATGTTGATTGTGATCATTATTTCGATTCCAATTGGTGTGGCATCTGCAATTTATCTTGAAGAATTTGCACCTAAAAACTGGATCACTGACGTCATTGAAGTCAACATTAACAACCTTGCCGCTGTACCATCAATTGTCTTTGGTTTGCTCGGTGCTGCGATCTTTATTGGTTGGATGCATTTACCGCTTTCCGCACCATTGGTCGGTGGTTTGGTGCTGAGCTTAATGACTTTACCAACGGTGATTATTACGACACGTGCATCGTTGAAAGCTGTACCACCATCAATTCGTCAGGCCGCTTTAGGACTAGGTGCTTCACGTGTACAAACTGTATTTCACCACGTTTTACCACTTGCACTACCGGGGATTCTAACGGGTGCAATCATTGGTGTAGCACAAGCATTAGGTGAGACTGCACCGCTGTTATTAATAGGTATGAGTGCATTTGTTGCAAGTGTACCTGCGACCCCATTTGATCAATCAAGTGCTTTACCTGTACAGATTTTCTTGTGGCAAGGTAATGAGCTGCGTAACTTCTTCGAAGGACGCACAGCGGCTGCGATTATTGTCCTCCTTGCAATGATGATTGGACTCAACAGTATTGCAATTTGGTTACGTAAGAAATTTGAAGTCCGTTGGTAAGTGAGGGCAAAATATGAATACCGTTGTTAAAAATTCCTTAGATCAGGATCAAACAGTGAATCAAGAACACACTCAATTTACAAACCCGAATACGACCTCAGGTCAGCAGGGTACTTCTTTTGTGTCGCAGTTCGATACACAGACTTCTGCTAAGAAAGATCAGGCACAAGGACAAGTCAAACTCAGCACTTCAGATGTACATGTTTACTATGGCGAAGCTGAAGCGATTAAAGGGATTGATCTGAATATCTACGAAAATGAAGTGATTGCATTTATTGGGCCATCGGGCTGCGGTAAATCGACCTTCTTACGTACTTTGAACCGTATGAACGACACCATTGATAGCTGTCGTGTGACGGGTAAAGTGATGTTGGATAATCAAGATATTTATGACCCAAACCTCGATGTGGTACTGCTTCGCGCTCAAGTAGGTATGGTATTCCAAAAACCAAACCCATTTCCAAAGTCAATTTTTGATAACGTGGCTTATGGCCCTAAACTGCATGGTTTAGCCCGTGATAAGTATGACTTAGAAGAAATTGTAGAAAACAGCTTACGTAAAGCGGGCCTTTGGGATGAAGTCAAAGACCGTTTAAACCAACCGGGCACAGGCTTGTCCGGTGGTCAGCAGCAGCGTTTATGTATTGCACGTACCATTGCGGTGAGCCCTGAAGTGATTTTGATGGATGAGCCATGTTCAGCGCTTGACCCGATTGCAACAGCGAAAGTGGAAGAGCTTATTTCTGAGCTTTCAACGCAGTATACGATTGCGATTGTGACACACTCGATGCAGCAGGCTGCACGTGTATCAGACCGTACCGCTTACTTCCATTTAGGCGACTTGATTGAAGTGAACTCAACCGAGAAAGTCTTCACTCAGCCAGATCATCAGTTAACTGAAGCCTATATTACAGGTCGTTTCGGTTAATACGCACAACTTGAAATATTTGAAAAAACAGAGCCTAAGTGCTCTGTTTTTTATACGCGAGCATTTGGTTTGGTGATGAAATAGCCACGATAATGGGCATTGTGTATTGCAGTCATATTGGACAATAAATGCGAAGATGTGCTGTCTGAGGGATTGACTCAGCTTATAAATGATTAAATGTGAAAGATAACGCATTACAGAATAAAACAAAAAATGGCTATTGAAAAAAAATGCCATTGACCTAATCTAGGTCATATACCGACGTATTATTTTAGAGAATATAATTTCTATGTTATTTCATTTACCGAAACTTCCCGCTGAAATTCGAATTACACATTTAAATGCGCGTATTAATGAACAACGTAAAAAAATTGCGCAAACTACAGCCTCTAAATTGGAGTTATTGCAACTGACTCAGCAGTTAGCGAAAGAGTCTCGTCACCGTAAAAAAGCCAATCAAAAAGTTTATATTCTAGATTTTAAAGGTGATACTGCGGCAACAGCGGTAGAAAGCTTACGTGAAGAAATTACTTTGATTTTAGCGACAGCCAAAGCAGGGCGTGATCGCGTTGTGGTGCGTTTAGAAAGCCCAGGCGGTATGGTACATGGATATGGTTTGGCTGCTGCCCAATTGGTACGTTTACGTGATGCAGGTTTCAATCTCACTATCTGTGTCGATAAAGTTGCAGCGAGTGGCGGTTATATGATGGCATGTATCGCCAATCAGATTATTGCTGCACCTTTTGCGGTTGTTGGTTCAATTGGTGTGGTCGCGCAAGTCCCTAACTTTAATCGTCTGCTAAAAGAACACAATATCGATTTTGAACTGTACACAGCAGGGCAATATAAACGTACAGTGACGATGTTTGGTGAAAACACAGCAGAAGGTAAGGCGAAGTTTGAAGAAGAGTTACAACAGACGCATGTCCTGTTTAAGCACTTTGTTGAAAAATACCGTCCACAACTCAATGTTGAGAAAGTAGCGACAGGTGAGCACTGGTATGGGCAAGATGCTTTAGATTTGAATTTGGTCGATCAGTTACAAACTTCAGATGCTTATTTACTTAATTTACTGACCGATCATGATGTTTATGTCATTTCAACACGTAAGAAACCGACTTTAGGTGAGAAGTTAGGCTTACAAGCTGCGCAAATGGCAGATGCCTTGGTACCAGCAGTCATGAATAAAGTGATGGAAACCTTAACTAAAACCAATGCAAATTTGGTGCAAATGCGTGATCCGAAACTTTAATATTTAGTTGGCCGATTCATTTCAAAAAGTCTGGTTCCGAAATATGCAAAAAGCAATTTTAGAACCAGACTTTTTTGTCTTAAGCCAAGTACGCTTTAATCATTTTTACCAAACGTTCAATCAGTTGATCCGCCTGATCTTTGGTAATGTTCAAGGTCGGCAGTAAACGCACCACAGAACCCGCAGTAACGTTAATAATGGTGCGGTATTCATCACGAGCGATGTTGACTAAGTCACCACATGCTTTTGGTAGCTCCACACCAATCATCAAACCAAAGCCACGGACAATCACATTTTGATCGGCAAGTTGGTTACGCAGTTGTTCTACGATGTAAGAGCCTTGTTCAGCTGCATTTTGTACAATGTTTTCTTTTTGCATAATGTCGATGATGGTATACACCACACGCGAACCCAATGCTGAGCCACTATATGTTGAACCGTGGTTACCTGCGGTCAGCACGCCTACACCACGACCTTGAGTCATCACCGCACCAATGGGGAAGCCATTGCCTAAACCTTTGGCTGTGGTGAGTACATCAGGAATGATGTTGGTGTGTTGGTAGGCAAAGTATTCGCCCGTACGACCATTACCAGTTTGAACTTCGTCCAACATCATTAGCCAGTTGTGTTGATTACAGATCTGACGAATCTCTTCCAAATAGCTAAAGCCTTGCGGAGCAGTGTTGACACCACCTTCGCCCTGAATTGGCTCGACAAAGATTGCGACGATGTCTGGATGGTGAATTGCAGCTTCTTCAATAGCTTCAATGTCACCGAATGGAACACGAATAAAACCTTCAACCAATGGACCAAAGCCTTCTTGGACTTTTTTGTTGCCTGTTGCTGATAAAGTTGCCATGGTACGACCATGGAATGAGTGCTCTGCAACAATGATTTTTGGATTGGCAATGCCTTGCATGTAGCCAAATTTACGGGCAATTTTGATTGCACCCTCATTGGATTCTGCACCACTGTTTGAAAAGAATACTTCTTCCATGCCAGCAACTTCAGCAAGTTTTTGTGCTGCAGCCGTTTGCCAAGGCACTTCAAACAAGTTACTGGTATGAATGAGAGTCATAGCTTGTTCTGCAATCGCTTCTGCAATGACAGGATGTGCATGGCCTAAACCACAGACTGCAATGCCCGTTAGCGCATCAAAGTATTCAGTACTATCCTCCGTGTACAGATAAGAGCCTCGACCTCGGACAAAGCTGATCGGCTGACGGCCAAATACTGGCATCAAATGTGAGGGTTGATCAGTTTGTACAGGAGCAAGGGTAATGTTATTCATGACTAACTCTTATCTGTTAGAGGGTAAGTGAAATCCAATATTAAGCAATTATGCTTGTAGTTTTAAAGCCTAAATCTAAATAAAAGTCGAAATATTGCTTTAGGCATACTGTTTTTCTACGTTTTGGGTATAATGCGGGTTAGATTAGTTGAGGATTGATCAATGACTGAACAAGCACGCGATACCGAAGCGTTAATTCGTGACCAAATTGCAAAACACGCTGTACTTCTTTATATGAAAGGCACCCCACAGTTTCCACAATGTGGTTTCTCTGCACGTGCTGTAGAAGCGCTTAGTCAAATTGGTCGTCCGTTTGCTTATGTGAATATTCTTGAAAATCCAGATATTCGTGCTTTGTTACCACAAATTGCAAACTGGCCTACATTCCCACAGTTATGGATCAACGGTGAGTTGATTGGTGGTAGTGACATTATTCTAGAGATGTTCCAAAAAGGTGAATTACAACCTTTAGTTGAACAGCATAGTCCAGCACCTGAAGCTTAATCTTCAGTTGTAAAAAAAGCGCCATTGAGGCGCTTTTTTTGTTTGAGGGAAAGGCTTAATCCGTTGTAATTACAGTGCTTACAGCTTCAGGAGTTTGTTCCGCTGTATTTTCAGTTGCAACGGTCTTCTTTTCAGCTTTGTCCTTTTTTTTGTCCTTCTTCTTTTTTTTCTTTTTCTTCGGCTCTTCTTCAAACTCAGCACCATCTTCAATGGCTTGCCAATAATCTAACTGATCCATCACCGCTGCATAAATGGACTTCTTCGTGTAGCGTCCTTTTTTGTCTAAAGTACCGACTGGTCGAGCCATAAGTAGTTCAAGCGCTTGATCAATCGTATCTATAGCATGAATGTGGAACTGGCCATTTGAAACCGCATCAATCACATCTTTACGTAACATTAAATGTTGCATATTTTGACGCGGAATAATCACACCTTGTTTACCAGTTAAACCTTGAAGTTTACATGCATCGAAGAAGCCTTCAATTTTCGCATTGACACCACCAATTGGTTGAACTTGACCTAATTGGTTCATTGAGCCAGTAATCGCCCAAGATTGATCAATCGGGAGTTGGCTAATCGCTGAGATTAAAGCAGAGAGTTCTGCAACCGTAGCGCTGTCACCATCGACTTGACCATAGCTTTGTTCAAAGGCAAGCGCGGCAGAGAAGTGTAGGGTTTGCTCACGACCAAAATGTGCTTTTAAGAACGATGACATCAATAGCACACCTTTGGCATGCAGAGAGCCACCGAGCTCGACACTACGCTCAATATCCAGAATATCTCCGCCGCCTTGATACACAGACGCTGTTAGACGTGATGGTAAGCCAAACTCAACATCCGCATAGTGAATGACCGAAAGCGCATTAATTTGGCCGAGGCGGTGTCCACGCGTTTCGATGAGCTGTGTACCACGTGATAAATCCTGCCAATAGAGCTCACGCAAATAACCTAAGCGATATTTACGATGATCTAATGCCATATTAATGTGTTGATCCGAGACCATCTTATCGCCTGATTGGAAGGCGTGATGATGCGCCTCACGAATCAAATCACCCAATGTGAGGGCATGTAGAGATAAGGAGCTTTGATCTTCGGCTTGACGGCTAGAATCAGTCAAAAGCGCAGAAAGCGCAGATCGATCGAAAGGAAGTAATTTATCGGCTTGTACATAGTCTGCGATTAGTTGCATATAGGCTTGTTCATTTACTTCATTACGCTGCAACGTATCAGTAAAGTCGGCACGGATTTTAAAGACACTGCCAAGCTCAGGTTCTACTTCAAGTATTTCATAGTAAATTTCAGGCTCTGCGAGTAAAACCACTTTCAAATTCAGCGGAATTGCCTCAGGTTCAATTGAGATACTTCCTGTCAGTGTCAACATATGCTCAAGTGAAGAAAGTTTTAACTGGCCTGATTTTAAAGCACGTTTTAGGCCTTGCCATGCATATGGCTGTTCAAGCAGTTGTTCTGCTTCTAACATTAAAAAACCACCATTGGCTTTATGCAATGTCCCTGGACGGATTAAGGTAAAGTCTGTAGTAATGGTGCCATGTTGAGTCAGTTGCTCTACGTGGCCAAGCAAATTGTAGTGAGTTGGGAAGTCTTCAAAAATAACTGGTGCACCAGCATTGGGTTTATGCGACACAATCACATTGGTTTGATAGCGCGAAGGGATACGACTAAACAGGCCTGGGGTAAAGTCATCTTCTTCTTGTTCGAGTACCACCTCGACATTGTTAATAATGTCTTCAGCATAATATTTTAAATAGTCTTTTAAGCCTTCAACCTCAGCAAACTTAGTCAGTAACTGTTCAACTTTAGGCAATAAAACTTGCTTGGCAATATCGCGATTCAACACTTGAACTTTATCGCGGGCGTCTTCTTCCAAGTCGCCTAAATGCATGCCTAAACGCTCAAGTTTTTTGTCCATGTGGCGTATATTGGCATTAATTTCAGAACGCTCTTTAGAGCTTAATGCATTGATGTCGGCCTGCGTCATTTCTAACACTTTATCGTCTACATACCGGACGGGGATAAAGCAGTGTTCATCATTCCGAGAGACCAGTTTGAGGTCGAGCTCTTCGCCTTCTTGAGTCAATTCAATCAAAGCTTGTTGCTGAACGTCACCCGTTTGTTGGCGAATGGCTTCTATACGGTTGTGGTAAGTTTCAGCAGTAAAGCGGCGCTCGAGCTGCTTTAAAGTGGTTTGCCATGTTTGATGTAACATGGTTTGAAATTTTACTGCCTGACCCGCAGGCAACTCTAAAGCAATCGGTTGACGTGGGCTTTTAAAATTATAAACGTAAACCCAATCGTTCGGTGTTGGCATATTTTTGGCGTGTTGTTGGAGTAACCGCTTGACCATGGTGCGCTTGCCCAAGCCAGCTGTCCCTACGGCAAAGATGTTATAGCCAGAGTAAGGTAATGAAATGCCTGCTTCAACTGAAGCACGTGCACGGTCTTGCCCTAAAAAATTATTGAGCGGTTTAATACGACGCGTTGAGGCTGGTATCTTATCCAGAGCAGGGGTGTGCGTCAGTTGCTCTGCTTGAAGTTGTGTCTTTGCTAAGGTCGTTTGAATTTCGGGTTGGTCAAATGCTGAACTAAGGTTGTTTTCTGGATTTTCTTGACTATTTAATGCAGGTGGTACAGATAAAGAAGAGCTCATTTGATCGTGTTTTTGGGTCACTTTGAAATCCGAAACTAAAGATTGCGTTAGAAACTTAAAGGTATACAGGTTTAATGCAAAAGATCAAGCAAAGTCGCAGTGTTTGTCGACAAAAATAGAACATTGATTTTATAAATCAGGTTGAAACAAATTGTATTAAGGGTTTGAATAGCAGCATTGGTTTTAAGACAACAAAAACGTAATGACAACACAATCTTCAGGATGGAAATCCGCCTTTACTGCATTTTTAGATCGCCGTGCGTTGATCATGCTGTTTTTGGGTTTCTCAGCAGGTATCCCAATCCTGTTAATTTTCTCGAGCTTATCTTTATGGCTAGGGGAAGCAGGTATCGATAAGAGCGCGGTGACTTTTTTTAGTTGGGCAGCTCTGGGTTATTCATTCAAATTTGTTTGGGCTCCTTTGGTCGATGAATTACCTGTACCAGTGCTGACCAAATTATTGGGTCGTCGCCGTGCATGGTTGTTGATTGCACAACTCTTAATTATTTGTGCCATTTCTATCATGGCTTTTTCAGATCCATCTCTTGGTCAGAGTTATCTTTACCAAATGGCTGCGGGTGCTGTGCTTTTAGGTTTTTCTGCTGCGACACAAGATATTGTGATTGATGCTTATCGTATTGAGCTGGCAGAAACGCAAATGCAAACAGTGTTGGCTTCAACTTATAACGCTGGTTATCGCATCGGCATGATCGTTGCAGGTGCGGGTGCGTTATTTTTAGCGGCTTATTTGGGTACAGCCAAAGGTAACTATATTTATGAGGCGTGGAAGTGGACGTATTTGGCAATGGCGGCGGTCATGTTGGTCGGGATCGCAACCACTTTATGCATACGTGAGCCACAAGTTGATCGGGTACGTAAAGAATATAAACGAGTAGATTATTATCGTTTAGTGGCAGTTTTCTTTGTGTCTGTGGTGAGTTTTGTACTGAGTTATATTTACTCAGGCAAGCTCACTGAAATGCTAATTCAGCTCTGGTCGATCAAAGATAGTTTTGCACTGTTTTGTTTTGAGGCTTTACGTTTTATTGGCTCTGGTGCTGTTGCATTTTTAGTGGGTTCAAGCCTAGTCAAAATGGGCGCTGTGAACAAACAAATGGCCTATGAAACATGGGTAAATCCTGTTGCTGACTTCTTTAAGCGTTATGGCGTGAAGTTGGCGTTGGTATTGCTATTGTTGATTGGTTTTTACCGTATTTCCGACATCATTGCAGGTGTGATCTCTAATGTGTTCTATCAAGACTTAAACTTTACCAAAGAGCAGATTGCTGAAGCGGTGAAAGTTTATGGGGTGATTTTTAGTTTGGTTGGTGGGTTTTTAGGAGGACTACTGGCGCAGCGTATGAACATCATGAAATTGATGTTTGTCGGAGCAATCTTGGCCAGTTCAACCAATCTCATCTTTATTGGTTTGGTCAAATCAGGACAACCTTTAAATGATGTTGTGATCAATGTTGGTGAGCAAAGTTTCAAAACTCAAGCGGATGAGACAGGTGCATGGGCAATTAAGGTTCCTGTTGAGCAACTTCAGGCAAGTGAACGTCTAACTGCAACGGCCAGTTTTCAAAATGATACTTCACAGCCTGTCTCGGTCACATTGCCTTATATTAGTCAACCGGGTGCATCTACGGCATTGCTCTTGCTTCCGATCACGGCTGATAATGTGATTGATCAACGAGAGTCTGAAGGAAGTATCGTGGTACGAGGTCAATACCTTGCTACACTGGCTGAAAACCAAAGGATTCAATTGAGCTTAGATGGTCAAAGCTTTGATGCAAAGTTAGACAAAGAAGGTGTGTTTAGCGCAGCAATCCCTGCTCAACTGCTTCTTGATTCAAACTCTAAAAAGCTGAATGCCATATTGATGCAAAATGAGCGTGCGCAACAACACACTGCGCTGAATTATCAGGTGGATCCCGCAGCTGCAAAATCTGTAACTTTAGATGTTGATCTTCAACCGATTAATTTGAATAAAGCAGTTGATGGACAGTTAGAAGTTAAAGGGAAGGTGATTAAAGAATATAGTTCAAACTGGCTGTATTTTGCGATTATTGTCGATAATTTGGCATCAGGTTTAGCAGGTGCTGCATTTATTGCATTTCTATCAAGTTTGACCAGCGTATCTTTCACTGCGGTTCAGTATGCAATTTTTAGTTCATTGATGACGTTGACACCTAAAATTCTAGGTGGTTACTCAGGCACAATTGTGTCTAATATTGGCTATCCAAATTTCTTCTTGTTGACCACACTCATTGGAATCCCAATTTTAATCTTAGTAGTCTGGGTGGCGAAACTTCTGCGTGAGCATGGCGCTGAGCAAAGTTAAAGCATCGACTTGTCCCGAATTAAAAAAGTAGCTCTTGCGGCTACTTTTTTATGGTTGAGGTTTGAAATATAGGACGGTTTTGCCTATATTGGGGGCTGAGAATAAATCATGAGGAAATTCCAATGCGCATGCTACATACCATGCTACGTGTAGGCAATTTAGAACAATCTTTGGCGTTCTATACTGAAGTGCTTGGTATGACTTTACTTCGTAAGCGTGATTACGAAGAGGGTCGTTTTACTTTGGCATTTGTGGGTTATGGTGATGAAGAAAATCATACGGTTTTAGAGCTGACACATAACTGGGATACGGACAGCTATGAATTAGGTAATGCTTATGGTCATATTGCTATTGCGGTAGACGATGCTTATAAAGCTTGTGAGGAAATCAAAGCGCGCGGTGGCAATGTTGTGCGTGAAGCTGGACCAATGAAGGGGGGGGTAACGGTTATTGCCTTTGTAGAAGATCCAGATGGTTATAAAATTGAACTGATTCAACAAGATAGTAATGCACGTAATAACTAAGCCGTTATTAGATCATATGCAGTGTGTATGCACAGTATTAATTAAAAAAATATTGAACATATCCTGTAAAAGCTAGCTTTACTTATATAGCTCAGTAAGATGAATTTACCCAAAGGTAAATGAGTCACTGGGCTTTTTCATTTTTAGAGGAATGACAGGATGTTGATATGTTGAAATTATTGGCACTCGATCGGTTTACGTTATTGCTATTTGTTATGGTGCTCTTAGCCAGCTTAGTCCCTGTTTCAGGCCAAGCGGCCAGTGTATTTGGTGTATTGACGACGGTCGCGATTGCGATATTATTCTTTTTGCATGGCGCTAAACTATCCCGTGAAGCCGTCATTCAGGGCATGATGCACTGGAAACTGCATGCTTTGGTTTTTGCATTTACCTTCATCCTTTTTCCAGTTTTAGGTTTGCTTGCAAAACCCATTTTGGTGCCACTACTTGGGCAGGAGCTGTATTGGGGCTTTTTGTTTATGTGCTTTTTGCCATCGACAGTACAGTCTTCAATTGCGTTTACTTCGGTCGCGCAAGGCAATGTTGCTGGGGCGGTATGTAGTGCTTCATTCTCGAATTTGATCGGGATGTTTATTACCCCTGTGATGGTGGCCTTTTTCATTTTGGGACAATCAGAGCATGGTTTTGATCCAACCTCGTCTATTCTTCAAATCACCTTATTGCTATTGGTTCCTTTTGTCCTTGGACAGCTACTTCGACCATATGTCTTTCCGTATATGCAAAAAATGCCAAGCATCGTCAAAGCATTCGATCAGGGTTCGATATTAATGGTGGTGTACGGTGCTTTCAGTGGTGCTGTGGTAGCGGGTCTATGGCAAGAGGTGAGTGTCGGTACGTTAATCCTATTGATCATTGTATGTTCGGTCTTATTGACGATTATTATGTTGCTTGGGTTGTTTTTACCACGTTGGTTGGGCTTTAACCGTGCCGATCAGAAAACCATTTTTTTCTGTGGTTCAAAAAAGACCTTAGCCAGTGGCGTTCCAATGGCACAGATTCTTTTTATTGGACAACCTTTGGGGATGATTGTTTTACCAATTATGATTTTTCATCAAATACAGCTGATGGTGTGTGGGATTATTGCCAACTATTGGGCCAAGCAATCTGAAATTGAAACGAAAGAATAATTGGCTATCTGATATTATATCTCGTATAATATTTGCCACTTGTTGTGCTTAGCTCTGACGGTATCCGTCTCGGTGGGCCAAAAGAATGGTCTGTTATGGTGTTGATCTGCGACTTAATTTAATTAAGTGGCCCTTTCCTCAATTTTGAGAGTGATCAATTGCGATGACAGCAAAACCTTCTTTAATTTTTATGGAGTAATCGACGATGCGCGCCGATATTCACCCAAAATACCAAACTTTAGTTGCTACATGTTCTTGCGGTAACGTAATCGAAACTCGTTCAGCACTTGGTAAAGAAACTGTTTACCTAGACGTATGTTCAGCTTGCCACCCATTCTACACTGGTAAGCAAAAGAACGTTGACACTGGCGGTCGTATCGACAAGTTCAAACAACGTTTTGCTGGCATGTCACGTTCTATCAAACGCGACTAATAGCAAAAGAAAAAAACGGGCATTTGCCCGTTTTTTTATACCTATGATTTTGATACAGAGTCATAGGCCCAATAGCTAGACAACATAAAAAGACCCTATATAGAGGCCTTGAAATTTAGAGGCTAGTATCCAAGGTCAAACCTTTACTGATCCTGCACATCAATCAGATGATCAAGTTTCTTCTGGAAATAATCGCCTTGAATAAAGCGGGCATCGACATTCCACGCATTGGCAAACGAAGTCATATCATTCAGATCTCGCAGCATAATTTGAATGTTTTTCAATTGATGATATACAGCAACTTTTTCTTGCAACTCTTCCGTGTTGGCGTCGCTACTGAGCATGCGAGTTAAGTTTTCATGTAAGGTGAGATTGTTGATATCGAGCTGACGTAGGATAGATTCACTATAAATACTATTACCAAAGTCACGAATCGAAACTTCAGCACCATATTGGCGAAGCTGGGCAATGTATTTTTGCGCTTCAGCAATGTTTTGGCTGATATCATCTTCAGAAAACTGAAGGATAATTGGATGACTTAACTTACTGCGTACAATGGTAATCAGTTTGGCGATAAATTCAGGGAAAGAGCGGTCATTCAACAGTACAGCTTTGTTTAAGTTTACAATCAACTTTGCTTCAGGATACTGAGTGATAAAATTGTGTAGCTGTTTACATGACTCAACTAAAATCCAGCGGTCAAGTTTAATAGACAGTTCGTGATCTTCACTTAACTCTTTGAGGCTCGATATATCTTTCCACGTATTGCCATAAATAAAGCCACTGGTGACCTCATAGGTATATAAATTGGTGTCTTCTTTATCGTAAAGTTGTTGATATTTAAGATGAATCTCACCACGCTCTAAAGCTATATGTAAAGCTTTAAGTACCGTAGGCTCATTTGCTGTTTTTTGAGTGTCTAAAGTATCGCTGACACTAGGGTTAATCAACTCAATCACAGGCATGTCAATACTGGCTTTTTGCTCAATTTCGCAATCGTCTTGATTGGTCGGTAAAGCGGTTTTAAAGGCTGAGCATAATAATTTTTCAAACTGATCTTGATTTGAAATTTCACCTTTCAACAAAGTATAGCCAATGCGTAAATTTACGGGATAGCTATTGTTTTCTACCGTAATGAGTTGTGGTTTGGTGAGCGCATTTAACGCAATCAGCTTAGATTCAAGTTTGGCCTGTGATTCCGCTTGGAATAAACCAACGATGGTTTGCCCACCCGCCTTAAATAGAGGAATATGAGTCTGTTCATTTAAAAAGCTGTAAATATTGTTAAAATAATCACGCGTAGTTGCCCAGTTGGCTTTAAAAATTTCATCTGGACAAGAGCTGAGTGCAAAGCTAACCAAGGCATTCTGATCAGAAGGTTGTTTGGTCATAGCACGGTTAATTTGTTGATACGTATTAGGTTGTATCGCATGATTTTCAGTGTTGACTGATGGAGCAGCAGACCGTTCAGATTCGACTTCAATCGTCAGTTGGAGCGCATCATCTTCAGGTGCGGCTAAAAACTCAACTTTTAAAGGGTTTTGAGTTTGGGCATTGCTATTGAGAGTAGCAATTTCAAAAGCACCTAAATCAAACTGACCTTGTGAAATTTTCTTAAAACGGATTTTAAAATCGTTTACATCTTTCGGCTGGAGAATATCAAGCAAAGGTTGACCGATAATATCGTCCTCAGAGCTTAGGCCGAACAGTTGTAAGTATTCAGCATTGGCTGAAACATGAATCCCTTCTTGAATTAAAGCAATGGCTTTATTGCTTTCTTCAACTAAGGCCTGTGCTTGGTTTTGCGCTGTTTCAAGCTCATTCATGAGTTGTTGTTGGCTTTGCAATAAACGACTTAATGACAGTGCACGCAGTAGACCTAAGTAAAAGTTATCCGCTTCTTCTAAGTCCAAAATATCATAGACCCCTTTACGAATAAAACTTGCGTATTGGGTTGATTGATAT
Source organism: Acinetobacter sp. TYF_19 (assembly GCF_043105125.1). Classification (NCBI taxonomy): domain Bacteria; kingdom Pseudomonadati; phylum Pseudomonadota; class Gammaproteobacteria; order Moraxellales; family Moraxellaceae; genus Acinetobacter; species Acinetobacter sp. TYF_19. The sequence continues at coordinate 12,918 of NZ_JBICLH010000057.1, read as the reverse complement.
TCATCGGGCTTTAATAAAATCAGCGGTAAATTGACTTGGTTAGAGTTGCGAATCAAAGTTAGTGCTTGTTCATACTTTAAGTCATAAGCGCGACCAAAAATCACCACATCCCAAGGCAGATGAAGCTGTTTTTCAAAGTTTTGTAAGTCATCCAGTAACGTGGCATGAACTTGATGATCGCTAGAAGTTAAAAGGTCACGAATTTGGTTATAACGGATCTGATTATCATCAATAATGAGTAAACGTGTTTCCGTACGTTTTAACTTTTTAGATAATAATGGATTTCTCACTTCAATGCTTCCCATAAATCGTGATTCTTAATAGCATTCATTTGCTTTTGAATAAAACTTTGAACCAATGGTTCTTGTTGGTCATTCAACAATTCATAATCAAAACGAATAAAACTTTGTGTAATTAAATGTGCTTTTACTAAATAAATTTTAAGATCTTCATCACCTAAACGTAAGTGGATGGTTTGTTTTTCTCGGTACATATTCGAACCTGGCACAATGAGACTGGTTTGTACTTCATCTAGTTGGGATGTTTGTACCAATAACGCAGGTTGATAGTTCTGAGTGGTTCGGTCTGTTTTTACCATAACAGCACATGGGAAAAGATCTTGCGCTAAGATTTCTAACCCTAGTTCCAAGCTTTTTTCACTTGATTGTTTAATCCAGCGAATCACACCACCGCGCCATTGGCTATGCGCATTTTCTTGGACCAAAATAAACTCACCTGTTTTTAAATGTGCAGGTGTTGGTCCAGTCCAACGAATACGGTAACCATTCACACTAATATCTAAAACTTCGGCAGGGTAGATTTGTTTCGATTCACGATCAATCATACGAGCAGAACTTGTCTCCACAGGAATATTACTGTTCATGGAGTTGATCACGTGACTTTCATTCTGAAAGTTGTAGTTGCCTTCTAGCTCTAAAGTTTCATTAAAATTTTTGCCTTTAGACAAATAGAAATGTGCGACTGACAGGCCAAAACAAATTTGTAATTGGGCTGAGTATTCATAACGTTCATGCTTACGTTCAATATTATTGGTCAATAAGTTATGAATATGAAAATGCAGAGCAGGGGTAAGGAAAATCTTCTCATCGCGTGACAGTGGCTCGGCGCGTTTGGTTTGCATCTCTGAGAGATGATCAAGCAGAGCTTGCGTCGAGATAAAAATATTCGGCTGAATGTGACTGTTTTTTTGAGAATTATAAGTTGGTGGATAATCTTTTGATGCATCGACAATATAGCGAGATAAGGTTGTTTCTTTAGGTAAAATTTGAATCAGTTTCGCCCAATCAAAGCTACACAAAAACAGCCCTTGAATCTCACCTGGACGGATTTGATGGGTATTAAAAATATCCAATAGAATGAGCTGCGCATAGGCTTGACTAATATTGCTCAGTTGATGCTGCGTGCCTTGTATTTGATTAATGTTGGTCAAATAGAAGTTATTTTGAATAGCAGAATCCAAGAGTTGATGAGCTGCTAGCCACTGACCCGGAATCGGGGAGCTATAGAGCAAGTGTTGTTGGTACAACAACAGTGACAGTTGTTGTAAAGCATAATAACTCGATACGGTTCGAGCCGTTTGTAGGTTCTTTTTTTGGTTAAAAGCAAATAGAGAAAACTTATTTTGAGTGATTTGCTGAGAAACACGTTTTGCAATGTCGATATAGACTTTAGCAAAATGACTACGCATTAATAAGGCAAGCTCAATAATATGGTCATTTCGATCAGTGGTGATGAGGCCTTGATTAAAAAAATGTTTCTCTAAACTGGTAAGCACATTTTCTAAATTTGGATGCAGTGCTTGAACCAAATCAAAGCGAAGTGTTTCGCTGACTTGGAGCTCGGAGACTTCAAGTAATGCTTGAAATAAGGAACGAGAAGAATCACCTAATTGTAAAATGGATAAGTTTGCCAACCATTCTTGTAAGCCTTTGACTGTGCTTGGGCAGAAACTAAGCTTATCCAACTTTAATTCGGTTGGTTTTTGGAAGATATCTGAAGTACTCGTCGTCATCATCGTTATTATTTAACTCAAAAAGTTGAAACCCCGAAAAGTGGTGTCTTATTCTTTTCTCCCGCAATTTCCCTGACCAACTTGGGAACCAGATAGCCGGGTAGATTCGCCAATAATCCTTGATACAGCAAATCAATGTCTTGCGAGTTTAAATCAAAATGGTGAGCCCCTTTTACTTTATCTAAAACATGTAAATAGTATGGCAATACACCTGCATCGAATAAACGGTAGCTCAAATCTGTCAAAATTTGAACGTGATCATTGACCCCTTTCAATAAAACCGCCTGATTGAAAACGGTGATTTTTTCTGCGACTAATTGCTGTAATTGACGGCAGGTAAGATCATCCAATTCCGATGCATGATTTGAGTGTACCACTAGAATAATGCGCAGCCTACTGTTTTTTAAGATGGAAATTAGCTCATCATCGACACGGTTAGGCATTACGATAGGAACTCGTGAGTGAATTCTCAAAAATTTAAGTTGGGGTATACTTTCTAAGCGTTCAATCCATAATTTTATTTTACGATTGGACAGCGTTAAGGGGTCTCCGCCACTCAAAATGACTTCATTAATGTCAGGTTGAGACTGAATATAGTGTTGAATATTGATCCAATCTTCTGACTTTGGTAGGTTCTCTTGATAGGGGAAATGTCGACGAAAACAGTAACGACAATGAACGGCACATGCCCCAGTTAGCGTAAGTAAGAAACGAGTTTTATATTTGTGCAAAACACCGGGTTGTTGGTTGGCTTGTTCCTCACCCAAGGGGTCGGTCACGAAGTCGGGATGTTCTTCAAGCTCAAGATGATGGGGCAGGACTTGAAGGAGTAAAGGATCAAGCGGATTACCTTTTTGCATTCTTGTCACAAAAACACGGGGAACACGGAGTTTAAATTGGGTTGATGCAAGCAGTGCGCCTGACAGCAGTTGCTCAGGAGAAAGCTCTAGAATGTTAAGTAATTCTAAAGGGTCAGTAATTAAATCACTGAGTTGAGCTTGCCAATTTTGCTCTTGGTACAAATAATGAGTCATGCAATAAGGGGTCAAATACTAGGTCAAAAGAAAGTTAGGTCATCAAATCGAGTGATGTCAAAACGAGTTGTTCGGATGTGTGCGGTCTAAAAAGGCTTTTTCAATACACAAAAACACGCGGAACGGGGCTATTTTATCAAGATCTTCGGCTTATAGGCAGTGGATTTTCATTGCTTCATAACACCTTGCTCATTTACAATACGAGGCATCAAAAAAGATGCCCTATCTTTACAGCCCAGCTTTTCAAAGCTTTGGTGTCTAAGATAAAGACATAAATATTTAAGTTAGTTAGTTTGGAGTGCGCCAGTCATGGCCTATTATTCTACGAATGATTTCAAGTCAGGCCTTAAGGTTATGCTTGATGGTAACCCATGTTCAATCATGGAAAATGAATATGTAAAGCCAGGTAAAGGTCAAGCATTTAACCGCGTAAAACTACGTAATTTACGTTCTGGTAAAGTTTTAGAAAAAACATTTAAGTCTGGTGATTCTTTAGAAGCGGCTGACATTGTAGAAGTAGAAATGGAATACTTGTACAACGACGGCGAAATGTGGAATTTCATGGATCCTGTATCATTTGAACAGATCGCTGCTGACAAAACAGCAATGGGCGATGCTGCAAAATGGTTAAAAGATGATTCAAATGAAAAATGTACCATTATGTTGTTCAATGGCGTGCCATTAACAGTAAACCCACCAAACTTCGTAGTTTTGAAAATTGTTGAAACTGATCCGGGTGTACGTGGTGATACTTCTGGCGGTGGTGGTAAACCTGCAAAATTGGAAACAGGTGCTGTAGTACGTGTTCCATTATTTGTACAGCAAGAAGAAAGCGTTCGTGTAGATACGCGTACTGGCGATTATTTAGAACGTGCATAATGGTTTAAAAATAGACTATTATCGGAAGGGATGATGAAAATCATCCCTTTTTTTATGCCAAAGTATTAGATCAAAACAAGGAGATGCAGAGTAAAGTCGCAAAGGAAAACAGCAGTACCTCGAATAATTAAAGACGCTGATTGAATGCAACAAATATGAGGGATTGAAATGGAATCTGTTCAGCCGAAGTCAACCCTGACTTCAAAAATCATCTGGCTACTGGTAGCCATCGTCGGTGCAGTCTCTTTTGGGATATTGGCACTGAGTCGTGGTGAGCATGTCAATGCCATCTGGCTCGTACTTGCTGCGGGCTGTATTTATAGTATTGCTTATCGCTTCTATAGTTTATTTATTGCAAATAAAGTTTTTGAGCTTGATGAACGTCGCTTAACTCCCGCGCATCGTTTGAATGATGGTCTGGACTATGTTCCAACCAACAAAAGTGTTCTATTTGGACATCACTTTGCAGCGATTGCAGGTGCAGGTCCATTAGTAGGGCCTATTTTAGCAGCGCAAATGGGCTATTTACCTGGCACGATTTGGTTACTTGTCGGTGTCGTGCTTGCAGGTGCAGTACAAGACTTTTTGGTGTTGTTTATTTCTACCCGTCGTGATGGACGCTCACTCGGTGAAATGGCAAAGCAAGAGCTTGGAACTTTTGCAGGTATTGTGGTCATGCTTGGTGCATTGGGGGTAATGATTATTATCCTTGCTGTTTTGGCACTGGTTGTGGTCAAAGCACTTGCACACAGCCCGTGGGGCGTATTTAGTATTGCTGCAACGATTCCAATTGCACTCTTTATGGGAATTTACATGCGTTTTATCCGCCCGGGTAAAATTGCAGAAGTATCTATTATTGGTTTCGTTTTGATGATGCTCGGCATTGTCTACGGTGAAAATATTGCACAGCATCCATATTGGGGTGCGCTCTTTACACTGTCTGGCACTCAGTTGACTTGGGCACTGATTATTTATGGTTTCGTGGCTTCGGCACTGCCTGTGTGGTTATTGCTTGCACCACGCGATTACTTATCAACCTTCCTAAAGATTGGTGTTATTGCAGGTTTGGCAGTCGGTATTATTTTCGCAATGCCAGAAATGAAGCTGCCAGCATTCACGCAATTTATTGATGGTACTGGTCCCGTGTTTGCAGGTTCAATGTTCCCATTCTTATTTATTACCATTGCCTGTGGCGCAATTTCAGGTTTCCACGCTTTAGTGTCGTCAGGCACCACGCCAAAACTTGTGAACAATGAACGTGATATTCGTATGATCGGATATGGCGGTATGCTCATGGAGTCATTTGTTGCAATCATGGCTCTGATCTGTGCAGCAGTGCTTGATCCCGGTGTATATTTTGCGATTAACTCACCAGCCGCTTTACTGGGTACAAGTGTCGACACTGCAGCTGAAGCTGTTCGTAACTTAGGTTTTGTTGTTACTCCAGAAACATTAACTTTACTGGCTCAAGAAGTGGGTGAAAGCACCATTCTTTCACGTACTGGCGGTGCGCCAACTTTTGCCATTGGTATGGCCCACATCATTACGGAAATTTTCAATAGTCGTGAAATGATGGCGTTTTGGTATCACTTTGCCATTTTATTCGAAGCACTATTTATTTTAACGGCAGTTGATGCAGGTACGCGCGCGTGTCGTTTCATGGTGCAAGACACCGTGGGTATTGTGATTCCTGCGGTGAAAAACTCACATAACTTCTTCGGAAACTTGTTGGGTACAGCGGTTGCAGTTTCGGGTTGGGGCTTCTTTGTTTACCAAGGTGTCGTCGATCCACTCGGGGGGATCAATAGCTTATGGCCACTGTTTGGTGTGGGTAACCAAATGCTTGCAGCAATGGCATTGATCTTAGGTACGGTTATCCTCTTCAAAATGAAGAAAGAGAAGTATGTATGGGTCACGATTATCCCGACCATATTCTTGTTGGTAACCTGTATGACAGCGGGCTGGCAGAAAATTTTCCACGAAAATCCAAAAATTGGTTTCTTGGCACAAGCTGAACGCTTTAACAATGCAATTGCAAACAATGAAATTTTAGCACCAGCAAAAACGGTTGCTGAAATGCAGACTGTTGCGATGTCGAATCAGATCAATGCTGCACTGTGTGGATTCTTTATGATTGTGGCGATTGTGATGCTCTTTGCTGCGATTAGAGTGATTCGTCGTGCATTGGCAAGCCCAGTTCCGACTGTGCATGAAGCAGAAGCCATTTATCGTGATCCTGAAGACATTCAGCCATCAAAAGCTGGACATTAAGGAGAGTCAGATGAATCTAAAATTTGCTAAAAGTGGAAAAACGATGATTTATAAAATCATTAAAATGACCGTGATGTCGCAGAAAGATTTGATTCTGAACCCTAAAAATTGGTCTCGAATTGCGACGCTGTGGCAACGTTTGCAGCAAAGTTTCCGCTTGATGGTGGGAGTGCCTGATTATCCAAACTATTTGGAGCATATGAAAAAGCACCATCCTGATTTAGAAGCGATGGATGCTAAAACTTTTTATCGTCACTGTGTCGATGCGCGTTATCCATCTGCAACGAATGGCATGAAAAAGTGCCCATGTTAATATAATTAATCAATTCAAAGACGGCACTTCGGTGCCGTTTTTTTTGTGAAAATACTCAATTACATGCGGTTGCTCGTGTTAGATTCGACAGTGTACTTTTTGCATGAAGCAAGTTGTTACATCACGGCTTAAATCATAACGCAACACGGAGTGTGAGGCATAAAAGGTTCATGTTGTATATTTGACAGCTTTTGATTGTTATAGTTCTTAAAATACTGGAATGTTTGCAAAGGGAAATTGAATGAAAATATATATTTATGGTGCTGGAAGCATTGGGTGTTATTTAGGCGGAAGGTTGGTTGCTGCAGGTAATGATGTTACTTTTATCACGCGTCCACGTATTCATGCAGAGCTTCCCAATGGGGCTTAGTCTTAACTGATTATTTAGGCAAAAAGATCAAACTTGCACCTCATCAACTCAAACTAACGACTGATCCTGCTCAGGTTGTGAATGCTGATGTTGTTTTTATTTGTGTGAAATCGGCAGCAACGGAACAAGTTGCGCATGAACTTAAAGAATATTTAGGAACTAAAATACCGCTGATCATCAGCTTTCATAATGGTTTAAGCAATGTCCCTATTTTAAAAAGGGTTTTGCAAGAGCAAATGATTTTAGAGGGAATGGTTCCTTTTAACGTCGCCACGCAAGAAGCTGGGCATTATCATCAAGGTACCTCTGGTGCATTAAGTGTTAAGCAATATCCGAATCAAAATTTGCTTGAGAATGCATTTCAAAAAGCAGGGTTAGAGATTGTTTTTGAAAAAGACATGCCGGCTGTGCAGTGGGCCAAGCTTTTACTTAATTTAAATAATTCAATCAATGCATTGTCAAAAAAACCGTTAAAGGAACAATTGTCGATTCATAAATATCGCCCATGTGTGGCAATGGCGCAGCAGGAAGCCTTAGCACTGCTTGATTATGCACAAATTAAACCTGCAAAGTTAACCGCAGTTCCGACCCATTTGATTCCAAAATTACTGAGTTTACCCAATCCATTATTTAAATTATTAAGTCGTAAAATGTTGGCAATCGATCCACTAGCCCGGTCGTCTATGCAAGATGATTTAATTGCAGGTCGCCCCACAGAGGTCGACTGGATTAATGGTGAGGTTTTAAAACTTGCAGAGCAATGTGGTAGACAGGCTCCAATCAATGCACGACTCATAGAATTGATTAAGCAAGCAGAGAAATCATCTCTATCATTTTCAATGAGCGCAGATGCTGTAAAAGATCAGTTGAAATCGGCATCGAAACAATAGCTTGAGGTGAGGTAAGTCATTCATACGCAAATCATTGAATATTTATAAGGATCATCTTTGAGTATGGTTGAAAAACCTGTATGTTAAACCTTGATTTATATTTTGATTGGGGAGAATAAGGTGCTTTGGGGAAAAGAGAAAACGGTAGAAACGTTGCAATATGACATGCTCGATGAATCAGAGTTAAGTATTTTTTATCCAAAAATCCAAGAATTCCTCAATCAAGTTAATCAAATCGTTTTAGATAAAAATCAACAAACCCAATTAGCCTTATGCAGCCTTTTAGCTGGTGGGCATATCTTATTTGAAGACTTGCCTGGTTTAGGCAAAACCACATTGGCCAGTAGCTTGGCCCATTTGGCTGGTCTTCAATTTAAACGGATTCAGTTTACCAATGACATGCTGGCAAGCGATGTGATTGGGGTGAATATGTTTAACCAAAAAGAACATCTGTTTGAGTTTAAGCAAGGGCCAATTTTTACTCAAATTTTACTCGCAGATGAAATTAACCGCTGTAGTCCGAAAACGCAGAGTGCGCTCTTAGAGGCGATGGAAGAGGGTGTGGTGACAATCGATGCAAGTCGTTATGTACTACCGCAGCCTTTTTGGGTAATTGCAACGCAAAACCCACTTTTTCAAAGTGGAACTTATGCACTACCAGAGTCACAGCTCGACCGTTTTCTTATGCGTTTATCTTTGGGTTATCCATCCCGTCAGGCAGAAAAGGCTTTATTGCAGCAACAATCCCGTCATGACTTGATTCAGCAGTTGATGACTGTATTTTCTGAACAAGACATTCTTGCCTTACAAACTTTGGTGCCACAGATTTATTTGTCTGAGGAAGTCTTGGATTATATTTTAGATTTGGTGGCTGAGACTCGTAAAGGTCGACATGGGTTATCTACACGTGGCGTACTGGCTTTGAAGAAAGCAGCACAAGCCTATGCTCTGGTTAAAGCCCGTGCATTTGTTACACCCGATGATGTACAGGCTGTATTTGTCGCAGTGACCGCGCATCGTATTGGGCTGGGTGAAGCTGAAACTGAGCAGCTTATGAAGCAAGTCAAAGTTCACTAATAGGATAAGCTGACGCATGCTGTGGCAAAACTGGATCAATAAACGCTTTAAATTTAAGGCTGAAAAACAACTGACCCAAAAAGATGTACTGGTGTTTATTTATCAGCAAGGATATGTATATGTGGTGCTGATTTTAATCACCTTTATTGCTGGGGTGAATTATGCCAATAACTTAATTTTAGCGTTTTGTTTTTTAATCAGTGCCGTGCTGTGTATGAGTTTTTATTTGACCTTTAAACAGCTACATGGGTTAAGTGTTGATCTTGTATTGCCTGAAATAGGGCAGGTTGAGAGTGCATTGCAATTACAAATGCATTTCAAACAACAGCATTCACAGCCTCGATACCTTTGGCTCGCTTATGCTGATCATATAGAACAGTTGTTTATTCAAGATACCCATCAGGTGGTCGATTTAAATTTTTTTCCAAAAGAGCGCGGACAGTTTAGTTTTCCCGAGATTAAAATTTACTCGACTTATCCATTTGGTCTCGTTCGTGCATGGAGTTATTTTTTTATCCAAGCACCTGTGTGGATAGCGCCTAAAGCTAAGTCTTTAGCGGCAGAAAATAAACAGCAACAGCACGGTTTTGAACCGGACATGGATGAATTTCGAGAATTACGAAATTTTAAAGAGGGCGACTCTTTACAGGCAGTTTCATGGAAACAAGTGGCACAAGCACAAGGTTTATTTATTAAAGTCTTTGAGCAACATCAGGATCAACACAGTTTAGACATTCACTATGCACATATGCCGAGTCCTTCGCATGAAGAAAAGTTAAGCTTGATGATGGGCTTGGTTGAACAATGTGAGCAGTTGCAGTATGCCTATGCACTGTATTTCCCCCATACTGAACTAGCCAAAGGGATAGGACGAGAACAATACCTTCAAGCCAAATTACTTTTGGCGCAGGCATAGCGAGAACAGTATGCATTCTTCTATTCGTATTGCCATTGTACTGACACTAAGTTTGATTTGGATCACACAACTAAGTTTTAGTCCTGTGCTATTGAGTGTCATTTTCGCCATTTGTATCGGCTGTCTATGGTATTTCATGAAATCCACGGGCAACCATTTCCCGAAATGGGCAATTTACATTTTGACCCTTGTTGCTCTAGCGGTCACTTTTTGGAGCTATCAAAGCTTTTTAGGGGTAGAAGCGGGCGTAGCTGTTTTAAGCATCTTTCTCTTTGCGAAAGCCTTAGAAACAAAAACGCAGCGTGATGTGATCATTTTGTTTAACTTTGCTTTATTTGTTGCGGCGAGTATGTTTTTACATAGTCAGTCATTTATGACGGCTGCCATGGTTTTGCTGTGTTTATTGAGTTGTTTGTTGGGGCTGTATCGAGTGCAAACCCATGCTTTTGCATCTGAAAACTCGAATCGTATGGCATTAAGGCAAGATGCAAAACACGTCATTAAATTTGTAGGTCTCGCACTGCCTTTTTTTGTGCTGCTGTTTATCTTTTTTCCGCGTTTACCCCCACTTTGGCATATTCCCATTCCTGAAAATAAAGCAGTGACAGGCATGAGTGACAGTATGTCACCTGGAGATATTGCGCAATTATCCCAGTCCAGTCATTTGGCTTTTCGTATTATTGGTGATGTCACTCAGCTCCCAAATCGTTCAGAGCTTTATTGGCGCGCGATGGTCTTAGATCAGTATAATGGTCAAAAGTGGACCGGTAGTTTGATCAATCAGCAAAGTATTGCAAATGAGACGCTAGGCCAAATATCTGCATCTAAAAAATGGAACTATCAATATTTACCCGCTGATGCCGCGATTCCTTGGATCATGGGATTGGAATATTCACAACCTTTAGAGCGACGTTATCAGCTACGTCAGGATTGGAGTATTCAGGCTTATCGTCAAGTACAGCGTGTAGAGCCGATTTCACTACAATGGATGGGAAATGTCCAACTTACTCAAACTAAATTATCCAATGTGCAACGAAGTATTAACTTAAAAGCGCCTGAGCAAATAGATCTGAAAGCACAACAATTTGCACAACAACTCTTTAAACAAAGTAATGACAATCCGAACCGTTATATCCAAAATGTTTTGCAATGGTATCGTAATAATGGCTTTAGCTATACCTTGCAGCCAGGCTTGTTGGGGCAGCATCGTATTGATGAGTTTTTGTTTCAGTCCAAACAAGGGTTTTGTGAACATTATGCCTCTAGTTTTGCGATGCTGATGCGTTATGTGGGAATTCCTGCCCGTATCGTGGTTGGTTATCAAGGTGGTCAGCCTTCACCAGATGCAAAAAGTTGGGAAGTTCGACAGTTAGATGCGCATGCATGGACGGAAGTCTTTGTGGATGGACGCTGGAACCGCTATGACCCAACAGCCATGATTGCACCACAGCGTATTGAACAGGGTATGCAAGATTTAATGAGCCAAGATGCCAGTGTTTGGGGTGATAGTAGTCGATGGCATGTACAGCGCTATTCGGTATTAAACAAAATGCGCATTTGGAGTGATTATGCAAGCTACCAATGGCAAAGTAAGGTGGTTGGCTATAATGCAGAGACTCAACGAGGATGGTTACAGAAGCTAGGACTCCAATCTAGTTATTCATTGGTATTGCTGATTATGATTAGCATTGGTGGATTAGTTTTACTGTACTGGGGCGTTATATTTTGGCATAAACGTGCTCAAACTTCTGAATATGACATTGTCGTTCAGTCTTTTTCTCGAAGCCTAATAGCAGAGCAGCGTAAACAAGATGCCGAAACGGTAAACAAATGGTTGTTGCGTTTAGCTCAAGATGTTAAACCTGAACAGCAAGTTTTATTTCATCAGGCAGCTGATTATTATCAACAAATGCGTTATTCCAATACGTTGAATTCAAAAAATATTCAACAATTTAAACGGATGCTTAAAACTTGTGCATCTGCTTTAAAAAACAAGAAATAGCGCTTGTCATACTTTTTAAAAGTGAATATTATGCTTTTACTTCAGGTGTATAGCTCAGTTGGTTAGAGCGCTACGTTGACATCGTAGAGGTCTCCAGTTCGAGTCTGGATATACCTACCAAGATTCTAAACGTTATGTTATAAGGGTTTTAAGCGAAAACAATAGCTTAAAACCCTTTTTTGTTGTCTTGAATAAAGTCTACCCTTAACAACACTATCCGTAAAATCGCTACTTTTTGCCGATAATGCAGTTAAATTTAGACCAAGATTAGACCAAGAATATAGAGTTATAGATCATGAAAATGCCTAAAGCGGTCAAGCGCGGTGAAAGCTACAGAATTAAAATAATGATTGCTGGAACTACATATTCAGCAACCAGAGATACCGTAAAAGAATGCGAGCAATGGGCTGCGCAAAAGATGCTTGAGGCAAAAGCAAATAAACTCTCTGAAGATCTGGGCGTAAAACAGCACTATCCATTCAAAACACTTTTTCATAAATATTATGATGAGCATGGGCGAAAGCTTCGTGGATCCAAATACGTCAAAGAGCAATTAGCGCCGTTTGATGAAAAGTTTGGTGCACTGGCAGATATGTCGATTCATGACATCACACCACAGCATTTAACTATCTGGCGCAATAAGCGCTTAAAACAAGTTGGAGCAAATACAGTACTGCGAGAAATTGCGCTGTACTCATCAGTTTTTAGCTATGCAGTTAAAGAGCTTTTCTTATTGGAAGCCAATCCATGGATGGGTATTAAGAAACCGGCCAAACCTAAAGCGCGTAATCGACGTATTCGTGATGAAGAAATTCAGCTCATTTTAGAGGGATTGAATTATCGTGAAGGGCAGACACCGACATTGCCAGAGCATTATGTTGCCTGGGCTTTTCTATTTGCATTGGAAACAGCAATGCGCCGTGGTGAAATTCTAGGTATCACAATGTCAGAAATTTATGATCGGCATGTTCATTTACCTAAAACTAAAAATGGTGATGCTCGTAATGTTCCTCTGACTAAAAAGGCTTTGGCACTTCTAGATCTAATCAATCATGGAGGGGATAAGTTGATTCCTCAGTCTGAGAATACTTTTCGGTTAATGTGGGAACGTCGTAAAGAAAAAGTAGGGCTGGC
>NZ_JBICLH010000056.1:0-513 GCF_043105125.1 Acinetobacter sp. TYF_19 | reverse complement strand
TCAAGTAATTAAGTGCATGTGGTGGATGCCTTGGCAGTCAGAGGCGATGAAAGACGTAATAGCCTGCGATAAGCTCCGGGGAGGCGGCAAATATCCTGTGATCCGGAGATTTCTGAATGGGGAAACCCACCTGTCATAAGGCAGGTATCGTATGATGAATACATAGTCATACGAGGCGAACGAGGGGAAGTGAAACATCTCAGTACCCTTAGGAAAAGAAATCAATTGAGATTCCCTCAGTAGCGGCGAGCGAACGGGGAAAAGCCCATTAAGTCATATCAGTTTTAGTGGAATGCTCTGGGAAGTGCAACCATAGTGGGTGATAGTCCTGTACACGAAAGGGCTGATATGATGATGTCGAGTAGGGCGGGGCACGTGAAACCTTGTCTGAATATGGGGGGACCATCCTCCAAGGCTAAATACTCCTGACTGACCGATAGTGAACCAGTACCGTGAGGGAAAGGCGAAAAGAACCCCTGTGAGGGGAGTGAAATAGATCCTGAAACCGCATGC
>NZ_JBICLH010000055.1:0-673 GCF_043105125.1 Acinetobacter sp. TYF_19 | reverse complement strand
TCGGTTTCATTCGACTGCATGATGAAGGGACGAACATCAATCTCTGTATTTAAACCAGAAAGATCAAGACTGAGGCTTGCAGCAAATAGCGGACTTTTACTCTGCCATTCCTTGAAGAGTATTTCACTGACATCTCGCACACTTTTATTCATAAACACTCGGCTGTTGCGACGTTTATGCCAAAGTGCAGTTGCATCTTCTAAGCGAAGTTTATACAAGGTCAGTGCACCATCACTTTGTCCTTGTTCGGCTTGGGTGATGATCCCTGTGCTGCGAAATAATGTACCTTGATCTGTGACCTGATCGACCGCGACTTGCACTCCGATAAACTGTTTGAGTGGAATCAGGGCATTGGTTGAGAGGCAGATCAATTCAACATTTAAACCTTGGTTTAATGCATGTGTGCCTTCAATATGCTGCAAAAAGATGTCATGATTTAATGCAGCAGGTGAAAATTGTGCATGAATGGCACGTTTTTGTGCACTTAACCCCAATTGCTCAAGCACTTGAGTGATTGTATTTATCATCGTCTATATTTTTAAAAAGTAAGTTTCAGTCATAGTCGATCGCAAACAGCGATCATAAATTAGGCGCCATTATAGCTATATCAATTTGACAAATGAGCAGAGTTTTATTCTTATTATGTAAACAACAAAATGCTCCGAGCAACTGC
>NZ_JBICLH010000054.1:0-1011 GCF_043105125.1 Acinetobacter sp. TYF_19 | reverse complement strand
AAAACAAGAAATCAAAGAAATGTTTGGGGATGAAAACTATGAACTTCCCCCTATTTGGCTAAGAGCTGAAAACCCAGCTTACGAGCATATAATTCCGAAAGACAGTCAGTCTATCTCCATCCAAGGGGTTGTGACCTTCAACCTCAAGCAATTTTATAGACGCTCTACCAGCAAATAAGAAGTATAAAAAATGAAAGCTGAAAATCGTATATTCGCGTTAGTTGACGTGAATAACTGCTACGTCAGTTGTGAGCGTATTTTTAATCCGTCCCTTAATAATCGTCCGGTCATTGTTCTCTCGAGTAATGATGGTTGTGCCGTGGCACGCTCCCAAGAAGCCAAAGATATTGGCATTAAAATGGGTGTGCCAGTATTCCAAATTCAAGACATCATCAAGAAGCATGATGTTCAGGTGTTCTCCAGCAACTTTGCCCTTTATGGAGCCATGTCTCGTCGTTTTATGACTTTACTGGGGATGTATGTTGCACCAGGAGAACAAGAGATTTATTCAGTTGATGAATGCTTCTTGGATCTCACCAGCTATGAGCATTTATTTGATTTAACCGACTATGCCCAAGACATTCGTAAAACTGCTTGGCAGTGGCTCACTTTACCCTGCTGTGTGGGCATTGGACGCTCAAAAACTGAAGCAAAAATTGCCAACCATCTAGCCAAGAAGAATAAGTTTTTTAATGGGGTATGCAATCTAGTCGATATGGATCCTTGCTCTACTGAGGCCATGCTTGCACAGATCGACGTTGGCGAGGTTTGGGGTGTTGGGCGTCAGAACTGTAAAAAGCTTAATGCAATGAATATCCGTACAGTTTTGGATTTAGTTCAAGCGCACCCGGCAGAAATTAAAATGCAGTTCAGCATTATCATGGAAAAGACCGTACGCGAATTGAATGGGATCTCATGCATCGATATAGAGAGCGATTCACCTGCTAAAAAGCAAATCATCAGCAGCCAATCTTATGGCCAACCCATTTACGACATTGAAAACATCAAATC
>NZ_JBICLH010000053.1:0-6570 GCF_043105125.1 Acinetobacter sp. TYF_19 | reverse complement strand
ACCGAACCTGCAAGAATTTGTTCAGCAAAGCCTTCGGTTAAATCCGTTTTTAAGACAGATCCAATCACTATGTCTGACCAAGAAGCAGCGGCTGAACTATCTCGATAGGACACACTCACTGTCACAGCCGTCGCTACTTCATTTAGGCTTAAGGTATAGGTCTCACTGGTATTTTCATACTTAATGGTCATCCCCAGCATACCAGCAGCAATTGCTTCTTGGTCGGTATTATATTTGCCATAAAATGGCTGCATAATCTTCTCGCGTTCGATCGCTTCAAGTGTGGTGCTTGGGGTAATATTCATCGTACGAGACGCATAGTTGATCGTGCCTTGTTGTTGCCCCTCACCATTGATTAAACGTCCTGTAGTTGCATCAATCGGCAAATCGCGCAGCTCAACTTCACCTGTGTAGCTCATATACTTTACAGGTACACGTACTTTTACAGACTTAGGGATCAATGCTGCGGATCCGTTATCCAGTTCAATAGCAATGGTTCCACTAGTCGGTACTGCAGTCACCTGAACTGAAGACTTAGACCCTTTCTGACCTGATACATTGAACGTGGTACCACCATTGGGTAATAAGATCGGCATCAGCTTGGCCATGCCATCCGCATAATCAATGGTTCCTGTGGCATCGCCTATAAATTGTCCTTGACCGTTATCGGTTGCAGACTTTGCCACACCATTCAGTAGCCAATTGACAGTTAAACTACCTGCCACAATCGAAGCATTTACAGGGATCTCAACATAGGCTTTATTGATGGTTAATCCTGAACGTTCTTGAGCCGTGATCATGTTGCTCCACGTCATCAGGATTGCACTTCCAACGTCGGCGAGTTCACCTGTCGTTAATGACATGGTGCCCGTATCGTAATCGATGCTTCCTGAGCCAAAGGATGAATCAGAACCGCGTAATTGCCCTGCGCCATTATCTCGAAGTGTATAGACTTGATTCTGGACCAAGAACGATACCTGCAGAGTACCAGGTGAAGGCAGCGGTACAAGATTGCGCAACCATGTAAAACCACTATTCTCTTGATTCACATAGATTGATTTCGACTCAACAGGTGCTGTTACAGCTGCTGCAGGCAAAAAACTAATCTCAAGATTCGTTGTTCCTTCGATTGCGTTTGAATTCCAGACGATGGAACCATTCTGATAGTTAATTGTTCCAATGGATGTACCTGATGTATTTTTAAGCTCCCCACCCACGTCGCTAATCGCTGAGCCAAACAAAGTAAACTCTACTGATTTCGGCATGATCGATGAGCCAATATACAAACTTGAAACAGTACTAATGGTGATGTTGCTGAAAGTCTTGATCAGTACTCCATCTTTAGCTTTAACCAAGGCTACGGAATCACCTGCAGCATTGATATTCACCATAGGAGTTTCTGTCTGTGCTGATGGAACCAACTGCGTATACACATCTTGTGCGACCACAGAATAATCCCCAACACCAGCTCCCAAACCATCAGCATCGTAAAAGAACAAATTTAGTTTTTGCTCTAAGCAAATATCAATCGCCTTTTGGGTTGTTCCAAAGATGTCATCGCCAATGCCTGACCAAGTATCCAAATACTGCAGAACAATGCCATGACGTGCGGCAAAGGAGTTTTTATCCTTACCCTCATCCGCCACATCAAGTGCACCATTACGCTCACCCGATGGCTGTATATCGAGTTTTAGGTGTAAATCTACAGCTGCTTCAACCCATGCCGATGGAATCAATACACCCTCAACTGAAGCGGCGTAGTCAATATCAACCTCTTGGGCTAAGACAATGTCGTCAAGCGTCGCAATTTGCTTTTCATACCACGGATGAATCAGCTTCCCATGGAGTGAGACAGTCCAGTTTTTATCTGGGTTGTCCCGCCACGCCATCGTAAACACGGCGTAACGTCCGCTGAATCGATCTTGATGAAACTTGTCCCCGATACCGTTTGGAGTTGATCCCTTGATATGAACGTTGGTGTTCTGCGATATAGCTGCATCTACAGCTTCTTGACGCTCTACGAATGCCCATTCATCAAGAAAGTACATTGTGGTACGTCCACCACGGCCAATGTTGTCTCCAGCCTCGCCCGTAACGGTCGCACCATTATCAGGATTGATAATACGCATGTAGTTGTCGTGGACCTTTTCGACAAATCCTTTCGGCTTCATCCAATCAGGAAGTTTTGAGAACATATCTCGGAACTTATGCAACAGCGTTTTAGGGTCACCCTTTTTATCAACTAGATCCTCTTTGCGACTACCCACACCACCAGCAAAGCCCTCTACAAATAACCATCGATGCAGATAAAACCCCAGCACAACATAACTCATACCTTCATCACGACTCTTCTCAATGAGGCCATGAGTTTGAGTGCTTTCCCGCTCAAGTAACCAGTCGACCAATTCAACTTGACCAGGGCGAAGTACAAACGGAATATTTGCCGGTAATCCAAAAGGCATCCTCCTTGGATCGTAGGTCCACACCCAATGATTAAACCAATGTGCTGGATCATTCTTACACTTATATATCTCAGCCTGAATGCTGAGTTCGCTTTGTTCTATTACTGCTCGGTAATAATAGCGTCTGGTCATCTCAGCAATGACTTCAGGCAAACGTGTGTTAATCGTCCACTCTTTAATGAGGGGCGCTATTTCTTCAATTGCGTAACTCATAATTTGCCATTAATTGCTAAGCGAGATAGCTCTTGTGCTGACATCCCAGCAAGCTGCTCAGGGGTATACATTGCAGGGCGCTGGCTGTGCTCTGTTTCAGTTTTAATCGCACCACCATCTTTGCCCGTAATCTCTAACTTGCGCTCATAATGGCCTTTCACGATCTTCTGAATTTGATCAATCAACTTAATCGACATCACCACATTGCCTTTCTTAGAAACCAAAAGGTCACTCAAGATTTGCAATTGAATAATGTCGTTTGCACCGATGATGTTGTAGATCGGCTGATCAATATATTTCTTCCGTGCTTCATGGAATAAATCCACTAACTCTTGCGATAGATCCGCACCTGCAGTCTTTGTTGGGTCATATGATTCCACCTGTTGCGGGGAAACATCTATCTTGAAGTTTTCCTTGATGGCCACCACCAACTCAGTAGGAGTCATAAACTGTGCAAGTGACCGAACAATAAAGACTTTTTCTGCTTTTTTAAGCCTTGCCATAACTCACCATCCATCAAGGTACATCAAGGTAAGTGGGCAAAAAAATTTGAAACTAACCTATTACACAGTTCCCACAACACGCAGACACATTAAAATCAGATACAAACGGCGCATTCTTTGAGATTTCGACTAATCGCTTAACACTGTCGCTTGCACCCCAACGTTTGACAACACCATAGAACTCTTCGACGTCATGACCCGCTAAGTAATGCTTTGGTAAGCCGGTATTGTCGCTGTAAATAATTTCGTCGTCTTGATCACGTTCTACGCCGATGTGATAAAGCTCATGCTCAATCAATGCACAGAAGTCATGATCTGAAGCTTGCTCACAGAATGATGCATCTATAGTGATTAGATAAACAGGCACACAACCAAACCAGTCGCGCATCTGTTGTTCTTGCCGAGCTTTCTTCCATCCACCTTGGTTAAACATCACTTTTTCACATTGCCCCAGTACCATCCGCTTTTTAGCCATACATGCAGTTGATGCCCAAGCAAATGCTAAAAAGGTTTCATCATCGTGTAGTAGCTCAGCGATATGGTCATGATCTGGATTGTGGAGCTGGCCGCCAATGGTTAGATAGTTTTTAATCACCCATTGTTTTAATTCCACGGCGGGCGCAAGGCGAATCGCTTCTTCTTCCTCAGCCTGGTCTATGAGATCCGTCGGTGGGAATGGTCTGATTTGTTCCATCTTCTATTCTCTCTAACTGCGACTTAATCCAACGAATCACACTACCCGACTCAATTGCATGTGGCTCAAAACGCTCAATCTTGTAACCCATATCTTCAGCCAGATCATACTTATTAAATTCGTTTGCCACTTTACGACCACCACGCCCGACGGCCCAAGGACTACCTGCTATTTCAATAAGAAGTCTCAGCTTCACAATATAAAAATCGAATCGCCAATTTTTAGTGGATTCAAATTGAAATTTACGCTCATAGCCAATCAGGTGTTCTTCTAATTCTTGGAATAGGGCTTCTTCAGCTTCTAGGTATTTTTCTTTTGCCTTTGGTAAAGGTTTAGAGCGTGGTTTGGTTTTAGGTGGGCGCTTTTTGGTTTTCCAGAAGTAGTCGTCTGCGTTCATATTTTGCGCCCATTAAAAAACCACCCGAAGGTGGTTCGCTTAAAACAACATCGACATTTGCCCAAACTCATAAATCGTTAATGCAAGGACAAAGGCCGAAACCGAGATTATAAGCACATCTTGTGAAGCCATACTTTTCTCCCTTTATTGTTCTTTTTTTATACTCTCACAACTAGAAATATTTTCAACACTAAAAGAATACATTTCTCACAATTTACAGTGATAGATATGTAAGAAATTATACAAAAATGAAGTATTAGTTAATTAGTTGTATAGGGTCATTCTTATATTCTTAATCCGCTCTTTCAACTTAATCATGATGCTATCAATCACCAGCAACTCATTACGAGTCAAGCTAGAACATCTGAAGATTCAAATTTCCTCTTATGCCCCAAGATATCTGATTTACACCAATATTCATCTAACTGAGTGTTAATTAAATCTTCTTCCATAGATTCGAGAACATAAAAAAGCCTTAACTCTTCATTTCTTTCTAGAATCTTAAGTTTATATTTTTCTATTTCAGCCACTCCAGGCTTGGCAATAACTTTCTGAAACCCAGCGCTAAATATTATTGGTGCAACTGGTTTTTCGTATTCACATTGCCACTCTATTTCGTCAGCAACTCCCCCTACAGCTAAAATTTCCCTAACCTTACCTGCAGCTACCCCACCAATGACCGCGATTTTCATAAAAATCTCGATATATAATGTAAAAGTAGATTGATAACATATTAAAATATTTAAACAAGCACAATATTTTAACAAATATTTTCTAAGCTTCAGTTTATATCTAATTACCTACATCCCATATAATGAAGCTATAGGTTATGTATATTTTATTAATAAGAAAAAACCCCGCCAATAATTCATATTGAGCGGGGTTTATGTGCCGTAATCCGTTCGGCAAAAAGGAAATGTAAATTACTTAATAAAAAACCCGCTTACCTCTCCCAAAGTAAGCGGGTTAAATTTGCGCTTTATTACTAATTCTTTAATTCATCTTTATTTTTCACAGAATATAATCCCATTGTTTCACTATGATGAATAAATCACTCAATTTCTTAAATATCACTTAATTTCTTTCGAGCAATCACGACACACCTTGATTTCTTCATCATCAATCGTGTAATCGATCTCAGTCGCACCATGCAGGCCGAATAAGCACATCAGTAATCTAAGCATGATTTTACTCCTGGCTAATCAAGCATTTTAACTTGGTGTGATTACACTAATATTTCTCAGGGCAATAAAAAAAGGATGTGGTGATCTGCCACACCCCTGCCTATAGTTCGATATTAATCAGCTCGGCAACTGATCTACCGCTACTCACAATCACATCAACCTTACATGCACGGTCAACTTCACTTGCTTTCATTCTCATTAAGGTCGGGTTGCCAAGCCCTAGCTGGAATTGCCTAAACCATCTAGGCGTTTACTCAAGGCATGTTCTGTAAGCTGGCACACTCACAGGATATGGTTGCCATATTTCAGGCATTAAAAAAGCCCAATCATTTGACCGAGCTTTGATGTAATTAAATATCTGGGTGGCGGCATTAAAATTTAAACCACTACGATTAAAGTTAAGCCGCCATAAAAAAAGCCTAATCCACGGGGACTAGGCTATAAACTTTGAATCTTTTTTCGTTGGTAGCGGGAGCTGGATTTGAACCAACGACCTTCGGGTTATGAGCCCGACGAGCTACCAGACTGCTCCATCCCGCATCAACGAGTTAGCTTTATACGCCCTAAGCAACCACAAAGCAAACTTTATTTGAAATATAAGCACTTATAGTATTAACGAAATTCAAAATATCTTAAGCCTACCCTAAAATTGCTTCAGTTATAAATGCTGGATGAGATGCTCGATAGAGGCTCAATCTTCTCTTTTCACGCTCTAAAAACAACTTGGGTTCTTGCGACCATATTGATTTTCTCGAATCAAGCCCGGATAGACCTAGTGCCCAATCAGAAACAGCCCCATAAACAAAAGTATTATCTGCGAAAATTAATTTGGTCTTGTTATGTGTACTATTTATAAGAACTTTATGTGTTGGTAATGAACCGAATACACTAATCTGAGTGTAAATGTATTTATAGATTTCAGGCATATAGAGGAGCACTTAAAAGAGAGTGTCACTATACCATCTTAGTTGTTTAAAAAGCCCATCAAAGCCCATGCAATTTGTATACAGCAATAAAAAAGCCCTACATCTCTGTAAGGCTTTTCCCCTTGGTCATTTGCGCTGATACAAGGAATCGTTGTTTTTTTATTTACAACAAAATAATTAAATCATTAATC
>NZ_JBICLH010000052.1:0-53355 GCF_043105125.1 Acinetobacter sp. TYF_19 | reverse complement strand
AAGGAAAGTTTAAATAATAAAGGAATCAATCGTCTAATTGAGATTTATCGTAATTAAATAAAATATCCTAAATAGTCATAATTATTATTTAAATGAACCTTTCCATATCTATATCTATTTAATTTTTTTAGTAATGCGAATTAAATCATTTATTTAGACTAATGTTGAATTTTTTTATCACTATAAATTGTGTGAATATGACACCAAATTACTTTGGTGAATGACTTCTGTTTGGGCTGAATTAGCACATTATAAAAACTGAAGGGCGCTAGTTAAAGTGCAATGAAACAATAGCTCCTAGGAGGTGAATAATGTCAGCTAAAGCAGTGAATGTGAATGATATTATTGATCGTGCAAAATTTTCAGGTTTCCATTTTCAAGTTGTTGCTTGGTGTTTACTAATTATTTTATTTGATGGTTATGATTTGGCAATTAATGGTGTGGTATTACCATTATTAATGGAAGACTGGGGCTTAAGTTCTGTGCAGGCGGGTATGCTTGCCAGTACTGCCCTAGCCGGCATGATGTTTGGTGCAATGATATTTGGCTCCTTAGCAGATAAAATTGGCCGTAAAAAAGTCATTATGATCTGTATTGTGCTTTTTAGCGGGCTTACCTGTGCAGGTGGTTTTGCATCAAATCCAACGGAATTTGCGATTTTACGTTTCCTTGCAGGACTTGGAATTGGTGGGGTAATGCCAAACCTTGTTGCGCTGACATCTGAGTATGCACCACAAAAAATGCGCAGTACCTTAGTAACCACAATGTTTAGTGGTTATGCTGTGGGTGGTGTAATGGCTGCATTGTTAGGTGCGTGGTTTACTCCAAGTTTTGGTTGGCAAATTATGTTTTTTATTGCCGGTATTCCATTGTTGTTACTACCCGTTATTTGGAAGTTTTTGCCCGAGTCTTTGACTTTTATTGTGCAACAAAACCGTCAGGCGGAAGCACGTAAAATTGTTCGTCGTTTAGCACCAACAGTGATAGTAAAAGAAGATACAACTTTTGAGTTGCATCAGGTTGATGTGCCAGAGTCTGCAAATGTTGTGAGCTTATTTAAACGTGGGCGCGCAGTAAATACCTTGTTATTTTGGCTGGCGTTCTTCACCTGCTTACTGACTATGTATGCTTTAAGCAGTTGGTTACCGAAGTTAATGATGGCAGCAGGCTACTCAATGGACAATAGCTTGATGTTTATGATGGTGATGAACATTGGTGCTGTGATTGGTATTGTGGGTGGAGGGATCTTGGCTGATCGCTTCCATTTGAAACCTGTGCTGATGTGCTTGGGCATGATGGGTGCTGTTGTAATGAGCTTGATGGGCTTCCAATCGAATCAATTCCTTTTATATATTTTAGTATTCTTGGCGGGTGCTGCATCCATTGGTTCGCAAATGCTGCTTTATAGCTATGTCGCTCAGTACTATCCACTTGCTGTTCGTTCAACGGGGATTGGTTGGTCGTCTGCGATTGGTCGTATGGGTGCAATCATTGGACCAATTTTAATCGGAAGTTTGTTAGGTATGAATTTACCTGCTCACTTTAATTTTATTGCAGTGGGTTTACCTGTGTTGATTACTGCTATTGCGGTTGCACTGATTATGCATGAAGATGAATCTGAAAAGATTGGTGCAAGTCAGCCTGCGATTTCGAAAGCTTAAGAGTCATTTAATTGAAAGCCTCCAAATTGTGGGGGCTTTTTGTTATATTGTTTTAATCTTAATAAATTAAAAGAAATTTAAAAAATGAGTTTTTTTGAAACGATTGGGTTGGGACTTTTAACAAATTTTCTGAGTGACCTTTTAAAGAAAAAACTCAAGTTTAAGATGAACAGGACTGATGTAGATAAAATCGCTGATCGCTTAAATTTAGTTTTGTCATTAATGAATGAAGGACGAGATGAAAAATTTACTGTAGCTCAGTTTAGTAAAATTTTAGAATTAAAAAAAGTAGGTGATTTAGAGAAGTACTTTATAAATATTGAAGAACCAGAGTTAGAATTTTTAGAAATTTTTTCCCAAACATTTGCAATTAATTATGAGTGGTTAACAGAAGGAAAAGGACATCCGTTTAAGTGCGATCAACAAATTTATATAAGTATTTACGATTGCTTAGAACGCATTGATCAAATAAAACCATTTATTATTTATTTTGTAAGATCCCAAAGTTTGCGTGGTGAAACTTGTATTCTATTAGAAGTTAGAGAGCATCATTTTATTGTTCTGAATAGCTATATCCATTTTAGTGAACAGGTTGGATTTGGTGGAAGTTGTGAGCTGGTAGCATTTAGGAAATTAGTGATGGAGTTAATTTTAGTACGTAAATATATAACTAAAGGTGTGATTGTTTCAGATCAAAACTTTAAAAAGTTGTATAAAGGGGAAATTCATCCGAAAGTTGCGTTAATGGCACGTAAGGGTAAATTTGAACATTGGCATGATGATTTTACTGATATTGATAACCAAAGATATGGTTATCGGCATCATGGTAAGTATGATAAGAACTTTAAAGATGCATTTAATATTGTGAAAAATAATATTGAAAAAAATGGAGAGCTTTAATATTTGTTGACCACAGAGTACTTTATGCATTTAATAAATCCAAAGCTTTGGAATAAAATATATGAAACTCAACTCATTCTCCCCAATTCCTGAAAACGATGATGAACTGCACTTACCTGAATTGGTGTATTGGGCGTCTTTAGGTGAACTAGCTGAAGTAGAAAAAAGTCTCGCCAATGGTGTAGATGTGAACTCTACTGATGATGAAGGTTATAGCGCCCTCCAAGCGGCGGCTGAAAATGGCTATCTAGATGTGGTAAAACTACTGGTTGAAAAAGGTGTGAATGTCCACTACAAAGGTGAATATACTGCGCTTCAACTGGCTGAAATGGCTGAACATGTAGAAATTATTGAATACTTAAAAAGTCTGTAACTTTTAAAAATGAATAAAAGAGCCTGCTCAATATCAGGCTCTTTTTTTTTGCATCTTAAATGCACGAATTGGATTCAATTTCTTTCAATATCACTTGATTAAAAGCGGGAAGATCCTTTGGACTACGTAAGCTGATGAGCGTCCAGCCACCTACTTTACATTTGTGAACGGCTTCATCGACCCATATAGCACCTGCATTTTCCAGATCGAGTCTTATATTCTTATGCGAAGTCAGATGCTTAGTTTTAATCTGTTCAGCTTTAATCAAAACTAAAGGCGCATGACAAATCACAGCTATTGGTTTGGCTTTGTTGCTAAAACTTTGGATAATTTCGAGAGCTTTGGGATGTTGGTGTAATAGATTGGCATTAACTGCACCGCCGGGGATAATCAGCAAACCGTAGTCGTCATAATGAACATGATCCAAATTGACGTCTGGAGGATAGCTTGCTGCCGATTCTGAGTCCATTTTAACAGTTCGAACATCGCGAGCTTCAATCGCGGCATGAATGCATTCTATGCCTTTGGACTGTAGAAAATGGAGAGGCTGAATTAGCTCATCATGCTCTACGCCTACATTTGAGGTTATAAACAATACTTTTTGAGTCATATAAACCCCCTAAAAAATGTCTATGCTTTAGCCTAACAAAGCAGCATGATTCAGATGTTTTGATTTAACGGACTCTTGTAAGTAAGTGAAAGCAGCCGATGTAGTGTTTCGTGTAATTCTGGACTGTGTGAAGGTTTTAATGATCCTTTTCAATAATTGATATGCATTAAGACATCCATAAAGTCTAAAACTAGACAGGAAATGAAAAACAATCTGCTCAAAAAATGTAGGTTTTTCGAATTTTTTATGCTATAAAAAATAAAACGGCACAAAAATTGCTTATAAAGCGTGCTTTAAAAATAGCTGTATTGATGAGTAGAGTTTTATGAAGTTATCGGTTGGATTGAAAGTTTCGAACTCTTTGTCGTTAACCCCCCAATTACAACAAGCTATTCGATTGCTTCAATTGTCGAGCCTTGAACTTGAACAAGAAATTCAGATTCAACTCGACAGCAATCCACTCTTAGAAAAAGTAGAAGAACAGTCATCTATCGAAAGCTTATCCAGTGTGCAAGAGCAAGAACAGGATAAGAAAGATTTGACCAACGAACTCAACGCCGACCATTTACCCGATGATTTACCGGTCGATACCGACTGGGATGATGTCTATACCCATCAACCGACCAGTTTGGGCGCAGCAGAGTTTGAAGAACGAGAAGATAATCGCCAAGGTCATTTGGGCTTAAAAGAGCATATGCTCGAGCAAATCAATCTGTTGCATTTTTCGCAAGTAGATATGTTGATTGCTTATTGCATTATTGACTCGTTGGACGATAAAGGTTTTTTAGACAGTGATATTTCAGAAATAACGACTTCAGTTCAACATCTTTTAACCAGTATGGACTATGACGACGAAGTCGAAGATGACGAAGTGGTTGTGGTGCTCAAGCATATTCAGCGTTTAGACCCACTTGGCGTTGGGGCGCGGAATCTTGCAGAGTGCTTAATGGTACAGTTGGAAGCCTTGCCGATGCAGACCGCATGTCGAAATGATGCCATGAATCTGCTGAAAAACTATGAACTATTGATCAGCAATGAACTGGCAAAACTAATCAAACAAACAGGTTTAAATCAAGAGCAGCTCAAGTGTGCGGTTGATTTATTGAAAACGCTAAAAGCACATCCAGGACTTGAGTTTGAAGATAAAGACTCGGATTATCAAATTCCTGATGTCGTGGTAATGAAGAAAAACGAACAATGGCAAGTGGCTTTAAATCCTGATGTGATGCCAAAACTTCGTGTGAACTCGTTTTATGCCAATATGATTAAGCGTGCAGATCAAAGTGAAGATAATCAGTATTTACGTAATCAAATGTTGGATGCGAAAAACTTTATTAAAAGTGTCGATGAACGCCATAAAACTTTACTGAAAGTGGCGACGTGTATCATTGAACATCAGCGTGCATTTTTAGAAATTGGTGCTGAAGGGATGAAGCCTTTGGTACTTCGAGATATTGCAGAAGAAGTTGAATTGCATGAGTCGACCGTTTCTCGGGTGACCACCAACAAATATATGCTGACACCACGCGGCTTGTTCGAATTGAAATATTTCTTTTCAAGTCATGTGGGGACTACTTCAGGCGGTGAAGCATCTTCAACTGCAATTCGCGCCAAGATTAAAAAATTGATTGCTGAAGAGAATGCACGTAAGCCTTTGTCAGATAACGCAATTGCCAATCTGTTAAAGGACGATGGAATTGATGTAGCGCGTCGGACAGTGGCAAAGTATCGTGAATCGTTACATATTCCATCATCTTCAGAACGAAAAGTCTTGATCTAAAATTTAAAATCTGACTATTCTAGAGGTTCATTATGACAACATAATGAACCTCTTTTTTCTTTAAGGAATGGCTAAAATGATTTGATGCTTCAATGTGTGCTGGTTATTTTGCAGTCATTAAATCGTCTTGGCTTTTCCTCATTAATCCTAATGAAGGTGAGGGATAGATATATGCAAATAACAATTCGTGGACATCATTTGAGCATTACCCCAGCTATTGAAGATACCATTCGCTGCAAATTTGCAGAAATGACCAAGCATATTGATCAGGTGAACAGTATGCAGGTGAAATTAACCAAGGATCATCAGGTCGATAAGCATACTAAAAAAGGCAGTAGCAATCATATTGCAGAAGCAATTATCCGTTTACCGGGCATTGAATTTTTTGCTCAGGCTTCAGCAGATGATATGTATACGTCGATTAAAAAATTATCAGAAAAACTAAAAAGACAGCTCGATAAGCACCGTAAAATGCAGCAGGTTTACCAACCGATCGCCATTTAGTTTTATTTTTATGCAAAAAGAGGTTTTTTAAAACCTCTTTTTTTATATATAAAGTGTGCGGGTTTATGATTTATTTTTCAGATTTATAGTAAAATGGCAGGTTTTTACACCGTTGGTCCTATAAGAGGTCTTTGTGATGAATAGTGAACAGCTCACTGAAATTTTAAAAGCTGCTTTTCCTGAAGCTGAAGTTGCAGTTAGTGGGCAAGGCGGAAAGTTTGACTTACGTATTGTCGACGACCAATTCGAAGGCAAACGTCCTGTTGCACGTCAGCAAGCTGTTTATGCACCATTAAATTCTTATATCGCAAGTGGCGAAGTGCATGCGGTGACTATTCGTGCAATGACTAAAGAAGAATGGCGTAAAGCAAGCTTATTCGGAGCTTAAAATTAGATGGATAAATTTTTAATTCAAGGTGGCACTAAGCTCGAAGGCGAAGTTCGTATTTCGGGTGCTAAAAATGCTGCCTTGCCGTTGCTTGCAGCAATGATTTTGCCTGAAACCCCAACCAAGCTCACCAACGTGCCGCATTTAAAAGATGTCAATACTTTGGTGCAGTTGATTGGTGGTCTAGGCATTACCATGACCTACGAAGGTGACACGGTTACTGCGGATACCTCAACACTGGACAATCAGTTTGCACCGTATGAGTTGGTGAAAACCATGCGTGCATCTATTTTAGTGCTAGGCCCATTGGTGGCGCGCTATGGTAGTGCAAAAGTGTCTTTGCCGGGTGGATGTGCGATTGGCTCGCGCCCAGTCGATCAACATTTAAAAGCTTTAGAAGCTTTAGGTGCAGAGATTGAAGTTGAAGCGGGTTATGTACACGCTAAAGTTGATGGCCGTCTGAAAGGTGGTGAAGTCATTTTTGATATGGTGACCGTGGGTGGTACTGAAAATATCTTAATGGCTGCGGCATTGGCCGAAGGCGTGACTACGATTCGTAATGCGGCACGTGAACCTGAAATTACTGACCTTGCGAAAATGTTGATCGCGATGGGTGCAAAAATTGAAGGATTAGACACAGATACCTTAGTGGTAACAGGTGTTGAAAAACTACATGGCTGTGAATACGCTGTGGTTGCTGACCGTATTGAAACAGGTTCGTATTTGGCTGCTGCGGCCATTACTGGTGGTCGTGTAAAAACCACACATACTGATCCAACTTTGATGGAATCGGTCTTAGAAAAGTTTGAAGAAATGGGCGCGGAAGTGACCCGTGGTGATGATTGGATTGAACTGGATATGATGGGTAAACGCCCGAAAGCAGTGAGTTTCCAAACGCTTCCACATCCTGATTTCCCAACTGATATGCAAGCACAGATTATGGCGGTCAATGCTATTGGTCGTGGTTTTGCTACTATTTCTGAAACGATTTTTGAAAACCGTTTTATGCATGTACCTGAATTGTCACGTATGGGTGCCAATATTCAGGTCGAAGGTAATGATGCTGTCGTGACGGGTGTAGAGAAACTTTCTGCAGCACCTGTGATGGCAACAGATTTACGTGCTTCTTTCTCTCTAGTGTTAGCTGCACTTGCTGCTGATGGTGAGACGCTGATTGATCGTATCTATCATATTGACCGCGGTTATGAAGATGTCGAAGCGAAATTACAAGGTATAGGCGCCCAAATTAAGCGAGTAAGTTCATGAGCGATATGAGAAACGATGATCCAAATTTTGACGTAATGGGCAATTTTGATCATGGTTTAACATTGGCATTGAGTAAAGGTCGTATTTTAAAAGAAACCCTGCCTTTACTTGAAACGGCTGGAATTAACTTACTGGAAGATCCTGATAAGTCACGAAAGTTAATTTTCCCAACCACCCATAAACAAGTCCGTATTTTAATTTTACGTGCTTCTGACGTACCTACCTATGTGGAAAATGGTGCGGCTGATATCGGTGTTGCGGGCAAAGACGTGCTTATGGAACATGGCGCGCAAAACGTTTATGAACCGCTCGATTTAAAAATCGCAGTATGTAAACTGATGACCGCGGGAAAAGTTGGTATGGAACGTCCAAAAGGGCGTTTAAAAATTGCCACTAAATACGTAAACTTAACCCGTCAGTACTATGCAAGCTTAGGTGAGCAAGTCGATGTGATTAAGTTGTACGGTTCAATGGAGCTTGCACCGTTGGTGGGTTTGGGCGATTACATTGTTGACGTGGTCGATACTGGGAATACTTTACGTGCCAATGGTTTAGAACCTTTGGAAGAAATTTGTAAAGTGTCTTCACGTCTGATCGTGAACAAGGCAAGTTTCAAACGTAAGCAAGCATTGTTAAACCCAATTCTTGCACAGTTAGAAACAGCAGTCGCTGAACGTGAAGCGTTAAAAAACAAATAAGTTGATCTTTTTTGTTTAAAGAAACCGCTATCGATGATGGCGGTTTTTTTGTACCTGCTCATTTTTTAATATTTTTATTGGATTGAAATACAATAGGATTGAATTTGGGCCAGTTGATTCAAATTGTTAAAATTATAGACATCACAAGCAGAAATTCGCGATGTCTGCTGGGTGTCATGAAATTGCGCTTCCCCTTGAACAATCACATGATGACCCGTTTGATGAATTGCTTGAATATGGAACTCATGCGCGACCGTCGTAAAATAATGCTCGATAGACTGGCAATGCTTGAGCACTTGATCAAAACCTGAAAGCCGTTGTTCACCCACAATTTCCCATGTAATGGTTTCTGAAAAATGCTGTTGGATTCGACTAAATTGCCCCGTTGAAAAGTATGTGGCTATGTCCGTGAGGGTCATCTCGTTTTGCCTGTTTTTTAGTCATGTTTAATAATTCTAGTTTAAAAATATTGAATCAGATTCATTTCCCGATGAAGTTAAAAGTAATTTTTCATTACACTCCGTGTTTAGCTGGAGGATTGTTGCCCACAAAATACAGGAAACAAGGTAAACTAAAGCTTCCCTTTATTTTCATTGTGGATAAATTGATGCGACGTTTATCGACTCAAGATCAGAACTTTAAACAAGTCTTTGCTGATTTGTTGGCTTTTGAAACCGTGAGTGACCCAGAACTTTTAAAAACCGTAGATCAAATCATCGCTGATGTTCGTCAGCATGGTAATGCTCATGTTCTTAAACTCACTCAACAGTTCGATCGACATCCCGCGCATCAATTCTCAGATTTAGAACTGACCCAAGAACAATTAAAAACTGCTTTTGAGGGTTTGAGTACTGAAGTCCGTGAGGCGTTAGAGTTTGCTGCAAACCGTATTCGTGAGTTTCACCAAGCGCAAAAACAAGAAGGCTGGACCTATTTGGATGCCTTGGGGAACACACTTGGGCAAAAAGTAACGCCTTTAGATCGCGTTGGTATTTATGTACCAGGGGGCTTGGCATCTTATCCGTCTTCTGTGTTAATGAATGCTGTGCCTGCGCATGTGGCGGGTGTACCTGAAATTATTATGGTGGTGCCTGCACCGAATGGTGAGTTGAATCCTTTGGTGTTAGCAGCTGCTTATTTGGCTGGTGTCAGCCGTGTCTTTACCATTGGTGGGGCACAAGCGGTTGCGGCTTTAGCTTATGGTACAGAAACGATTCCAGCCGTGGATAAGATTACAGGACCGGGCAACCGTTTTGTCGCGGCTGCGAAACGTGCAGTATTCGGACAAGTCGGTATCGACATGATTGCAGGGCCGTCTGAAATTTTAGTCTATGCCGAAGGCGTAAATAACGCACAATGGCTGGCGATGGATTTATTGTCCCAAGCTGAACACGATACTGTGGCACAAGCAGTGTTTATCACACCGGATGAACAGTTATTAAATGAAGTAGAATTGGCTATTGAAGCGCATTTGCAAGCGTTGCCTAAAGCTGAGATTGCACGTACTTCAATTGCCAATCGTGGCGCATTAGTGCTTGTGAAAAACCGCGCTGAAGCAGTTGAACTAATTAATCAAGTCGCGCCTGAGCATTTAGAACTGTGCCTAGATGAAGCACAGGAAATGGCTGAAGATATTCGCCATGCAGGCGCAATCTTTATGGGGCGTTATACGCCAGAAGCGATCGGTGACTATTGTGCAGGGCCAAATCACGTTTTGCCAACTTCAGGTACCGCACGCTTTTCCTCGCCGCTGGGTGTATATGATTTCCAAAAACGTTCAAGTTTGATTATGTGCTCTGAGCAAGGTGTGAAAACTTTGGCGAAAACCGCGGATATCTTAGCGCAACAAGAAAACTTAGATGCGCATGCGCGTTCGGCACGTTATCGTTATCAATAATATAAATTTAGATCCCTCATTTGTTCAGTAATGAACGTTCCGTTCCTCTCCCTATGGGAGGGGTTAGGAGAGGGGAAAATATTTAATTCAGTTTGGGACATCATAAACCTCTCCCAAACCCTCTCCTAGAAGGAGAGGGCTTATATAAAAGTAAGTTGAGTGCATAAATGAGATAGACAATGTCTAACATTACCACAGAACAAATGCGTTTTTGGAGTCCTGAAGTACGTGAATTAGAACCGTATGTACCAGGCGAACAACCGAAAATTCAAAATTTATTGAAGCTCAATACCAATGAAAATCCATATCCACCCTCACCAAAAGTGGTGGAGGCTGTTCAAGCAGTCTTGGTAAACTCAGCAGATGTATTGCGTTTATATCCAGATCCAGACGCTGCTGCATTAAAGCAGGCGATTGCGAAACAACAAAATGTTGTGGTTGAAAATGTCTTTGTTGGCAATGGTTCAGATGAAGTCTTAGCACATATTTTTAAAGCATTTTTTGTGCAAGAGCTGCCTGTACTTTACCCCGATATTACCTATAGCTTCTATCCTGTTTATAGCCAATTCTTTGGGGTCAAAACCAAAATTTTGCCACTCAATGATGACTTTGAAATTGTGGTGGATGACTATAAACAAGCCAATGGCGGCATTATTATCACCAATCCAAATGCACCAACCAGTATTGATATTGGTTTAGCTGCAATTGAGGAAGTACTTCAAGCCAATCCAAATTCAGTCGTGGTCATTGATGAAGCTTATGTAGACTTTGGTGCTGAATCGGCAGTCAGTTTGGTGGAAAAATATGAGAACTTGGTGGTGTGCCAAACCACGTCTAAGTCTCGCTCACTGGCGGGTTTACGGGTTGGTTTTGCGATTGCTCAACCGCATTTGATTGCGGCACTTGAAGCGGTGAAGAATAGTTTTAACTCTTATCCGATGGATCGTTTTGCGATAGCCGCTGCGGTTGCATCATTTGAAGATCAAGCTTATTTCGAAGCACAAAATCAAAAAGTGATTCAAAGCCGTGAACATTTGGTTGAACAATTGACCGCACTGGGCTTTAACGTTTTACCATCAAGTGCCAACTTTATCTTTGCATCATTGCCTACCAAAGATGCTGGTCAATTAGCGGCTGAATTACGTGAACAAGGTATTATTGTGCGTTATTTCAATAAACCGCGTATTAACCAGTTTTTACGTATCACAGTTGGAACTGATGAACAAAATCAACGCTTAGTCGATACATTGAAAAATGCTATTTTAAAATAAACTTTCAACAGTTTTGATCTTTGAAAAGTGAACGTTCATTAATATGAAGGTTCACTTTTTTATTTTGGAGGCTATTCAGTGTCCGTTTGTACAAAGGTATTGAGTAAATTAAGCAGTGCTGAGACCTTGTCAAAGCATTCTTGGTATTCAGCCTCATACTCTGATGCAATAGTGATTCCACCGCCAGCCCAAAGCGAAACCTCATCTTGGAATTTTTGAATAGAACGAATCAGAATGTTCCAAGAACCCGTACCATCAAAATTAAAATAACCCATTGAGCCACAGTACGCTCCGCGTGGGGCACCTTCGAGTTCTTCAATAATCTGCATCGCTCGAATTTTAGGCGCGCCTGTAATAGACCCGCCAGGTAGCGCAGAGAGCAGCACATGAAAGGGATGAACTTCTGCTTTCAGTGTTGCTTCGACTTCGCTGACCATATGATGGACTTGATTAAAGCTTTCAATATTAAACAGTTTAGGTGTTTTGACTGAGCCCGTTTCTGCGTAAACACTCAAGTCATTACGCAGTAGATCGACAATCATCACATTTTCAGCTTGGTCTTTTTCAGAAGTCATTAAGCGTTGTTTAGATTGTTCATCTAAGACTGGATCTGCATAGCGCGGCATGGTGCCTTTAATCGGCTTGGTAATGATTTTTCGATGGGTTTGAAAATCAATAAACAACTCGGGCGAACAACTTAAGAGTTCAAAATCATCGCTACGGAGATACCCCGAGTAAGGTGCATCGGTCAATTGCCAAAATGCTTCGACTGCACTTAGGAGTCGACCATGTGCCTTGGCTGTGAACTCTTGTGTCAGATTGATTTGATAGCAATCCCCAGCTTTGATGTAATCCTGTACTTGCTGAAAGGCTTGTTTGTATTCGGTTTTAGTCCAGCGTGCTTGGCAGATCGATGCGAGTTGGAGTGGATGGCTTAAGGCCGATGGCTGGAATAAATACGATTCAATTTTGCGATAAATGTGTTCAGCTTGTGAATCACTACTGCAAAATAGCCAGCCTGCATCAGTCCATTGTAGATAACTGCTGTATAAACCTAAAAATAGGCTTGGCTGTGGCTTAATTTGAACAGGAACGTGTTGCTGGGCGGCATAATCATAACTGACGAATCCAATGAGTCCGCCACTAAAAGATGCTTCTTTTTGTTCTGAGTTTGGCTGAATATTACTGGAAATGTCTATTTCTTTGTCATCGTGGATGTAACAAAAATCCTGAGTGCGTTGAAAGAAAAAGTGCTGGTTTTTTTGAAAAACTTGATAACGCTCAGGTAAAAAAGCAATGACAGGTGCATCGACATTTTGTAAATAGACTAACTGTGTGAGCTCATTCAATGCCTGTAGTATATGAGATACAGAGAGGCTTGAATCACAAATTATCTTTTTAAATGATTGGCTTAGAGTCATGCTAACGCAAATAGGATTAAAAAATTCAGGCTATTTTACCTCATTGTACGTGTACGCATAGAGGAAATACCGTTTATCGGTAAGCTATGGATTGCGACCAACAGCAGTTGATCAAAAAATCACTCGCATATAACTTAGTTCAGGCAATGAAGTCACTCAAGGATAGATGTTAATACTGGGTCAAAATAAAAAAAGCAGTAGTTAACATCGAGTGATTGGTATCACAAAAATAAAGCTCTTAGGAGAGGAACAAGATGAAAATTATTACTAAACTTGCTTTAGTTTCTTCAATGGCAATCAGTGTAAATGCGATGGCAATGCAAGCAATGGATGACGCTTCGCTCAGTGCCGCTACAGGTCAAGATGGTCTAAATATCGGTATCGGTATTTCTAAAATCGAAATTGGTAAGGTTTTTGTTCATGATAATGATGGTTTAGCGACTACATCTCTAGGTGGTACTTCAACTGCTGGTGCTATCGTTATCCAAGGTAATGGTATAGCGGGTGATACGCTGGAAAATCACGGTATTGTTATTGGTGCGAACTATGATAATGCAGGAGCATATTTACTTCCATCTCGTAACTTAGCTGATTTGCAAATTGACACAGATGCAAACGGTGGTAATGCATTTATTAACATTGCAGCTCAAGTTTCAGGTTTAGATATTAAAATTGGTCAAATTGGTGTAGTTGCTTCGGCTGATGTTCCTACAACAGGAGCAACCTCTATCCGTCGTGGTGGTACAGGTACGGTGAATCCGATTTTAAGTGGTTTATCACTGAAAACAGGTCCAATGTCTGCAAACATCCAACTAGGTGCTGCACCGCAAGGCGCAATGATCCAATTAAATGCGACGATGGTTGGTGGTTTAGAAATTAAAAACTTAGGTATTTTAGATAATTCAACTAAAACAGCAACGCGTGCTGCAGGTGAAATCTTTGTTGAAAGCATTAAAGTTGCAGATGCAAACTCTCTAGATTTAACACTGAATCAAAAAATTAGTGTGATTGGTGAAGAAGGTGCGAATAAGGGCTATATTCGTATGATTAGCACAAGTGGCGCGCACGATACTTATGTTAAAGGTGTACATTTGGGTAGCCGTAATGCTGCATCTATTGGTGATGTAGAAGTTCAAGGTATGCAAACATACTTTAGTCCTGCTGCAGGAGTGTATACACCAGGTGCTGTGATTACTATTTCTGGTCACTAAAATTAGCCTTTAGAAAAGCGCGTGAATTCACGCGCTTTTTTTCTAAAATATATTCATAAAAAATGCAAAAAAGACTATTTTTTTTAGATAAAACACAGTATCTTCTTGAATGTATGGATATAGAGTATTAACTCTAAAAACAAAAAATGGGCGGGATGCCTATATATTATTAAAAAAAGTAAAAAGCTATGTTAGAGATCGCATTAGGCTCAGCAATGATGTATTACTTTGCCACCGAAGCCTTTGATATTAAGAAAAAACCAGCGGAAGCGGTTTACTATACTGAAGTTTTAGACTCTCGAAATGCATCTTTTACCAGAATGCATCATGAACCTGTCCTAATTAATCCTGCTGTAGAAGACCAATTTCGAGGCATTGTCCGTCAAGCTTATGACTATAGTTGTGGCTCAGCAGCACTGACCACCTTAATCAATGGCTATGTCGGTGCTCAACTTACAGAACAACAAACCATGGATGGCTTGCTTCGCTATGGCGAATATGAGCGAATTATTGAGCGTCGTAGTTTTTCTTTATTGGACATGAAACGCTTTGTGACTGCACTTGGTTTAGAAAGTGGAGGCTACAAGGGGGAATTTGAAGATTTGGTCAAGCAAGGTCAACCTGCCATTGTTCCAATCTCTTATGCTGGTTTTAAACATTTTGTGGTGTATAAGGGCTATAAAGATGGACGGGTCTATGTTGCCGATCCTGCCTTAGGAAATATTAGTTTTGATGAACAACGTTTCAAGGATGTTTGGGAAAATAACACGTTGTTTTTAATTAATGTTCCGACTGAAATGCGTAAAAATATGTTGGCTTTACAGGAAGCCGATCTGCGACATGTAGATGATGCTACGGTCAATCGCTATGCACTCGTCGATATTCAATATCCGCAACACTATATGGAAAAAATAGCCGATCGTGCATCTACAATTCGCCTAGAGCGTAATAAAAATAAAGAGTCGGAATATTATGGACAGCCGACATACAATTTTCTCAGGCTTTATTATAAAAACAAATAAAGTGTGAAAAAAATAAAACAAGAACAATGGTGTAGGTAAGGACAATGATGAAGACATGGATGAATAAAACACTCCTCGCAGTGAGTGTGCAGATGATTCTTGGGGTGGCCTATGCTGCGGAAGAACCGAGCTTAGGAGAGTATGAAGCAGTCGGTGAAACCGTTGAGGTAGAACAAGCTACTGAGCAGGCGCAAGATCAAGTTGGATCGGATCAACCCACTGTGCCTGCACCACAAGAAAAGCCAGCATCTGTAAACACTGGAAGTGTTGAGCAAGCAGCGTCTTCTGCGTTGCAACAGCAAGAGGGTGATGCAACTAAAGAGACCAACTTAGAAGAAGTTTTTACCTCAAATGAACGTCAGTATTCATTAATTAAACAAGGTGAGATTTCATCTTATTACGACATCGATTATACCTATTACCGAGATACTCAACTTGATTTAGAGATGGCACAAGGTCAGCTCTATCAACTGCGGGTACAAGAAAATGCAACGCACAGTTTAACCAATACTTTTACGGCACAATATGGTTTAAGAGATAACTTAACGTTAACGGCATCATTGCCTTTGGTTGCCAAAACTGACTTATTAAAAGACACCTCTACAGCAGGTCTTGGGGACATTTCCTTTGGTGCTCGTTGGGAACCTTTTCCACTCAAAGCTGGCCGTTTGCCATTGATTTTATTTGGTAACGTTTCTACCAAAACTGGCGATAGCCCTTATGAAATTAATGCCACTTCAGACTTAGCAACAGGCAAGGGATATTATTCAGCAGGTGTTGGGGCAAGTACGCGTAAATATATTGATCCCGTGGTGCTGTTTGCATCGGTCTCTGCGAACTATGGTTTCAAAGAATCGGGCTTAGATCAGCGCCGTGGTAGCCGTGTGATTGAAGCGTTTGAACCAGGGATTAGTGGTGGTTTTGCCTTC
The DNA here is from genome assembly GCF_043105125.1 of Acinetobacter sp. TYF_19. NCBI lineage: Bacteria > Pseudomonadati > Pseudomonadota > Gammaproteobacteria > Moraxellales > Moraxellaceae > Acinetobacter > Acinetobacter sp. TYF_19. The sequence goes on along the minus strand of NZ_JBICLH010000052.1, from coordinate 37,424 downwards.
GGTTTTGCCTATTCCTTTAACTATGATGTCTCAATGACAATGTCATACCAACAAAGTTTCAATACTGGGGCTGAATTTACCTACAGCTCAGGGGAGCGTTACTCTCCAGCAGATCAAACCAGTTCAACTTTTGCGATTTCCTTAGGTGTACGCATCTCACCTGAAACGATTGTGAATGGGACGGTTGGCCTTGGTTTAACAGAAGATGCACCTGATGTGTCATTAGGGTTGTCTTTCCCGTTAGATATTCTTGGTTTTGGAAAAAAGCTTAAATAATAGGGGAGTCGTATGAAAAATATCCGACTTAGCCCTTTGGTGTCTGCCATATTATTAACGGGCTATTCTAGTGTTACATTTGCTGCTTTAGGGCAAAACTTATCAGTTGATATTCGCTCTTTGGCTATGGGCAATGCAGTCACTGCTGATCCACCTGGGATCAGTGCCATTCACTTTAACCCAGCAGCACTGACCAAAATTGAAGGCTTACAAACGGATGTGCAGGGTATTCTCGCTGATTTTAATATCGAGCGTGAGTTCTCTGTTCCCGCAGGTTATAACGTGTTTGGCTATTCAGATGATCCAATTGTTTGTAATGATGGGCCTGAAGTTGATGCCGATATCTGTACCGACTTCAAAGGGCCAGTCCGCGGTGATGTTGAATACCCGAGCTTATATGTACCTGGTTTGAAGAAAATGGTGGACTTGGGTAAAGGTATGCCTGTGGCTGCCCCGACTGCGGGTATAGCATATAATCCGCCAGGCTCTAAAATGACGTTTGCAACTGCCATGTATGCGCCATTAATTGCAGGATTCGGTGCGGAAGATGGCAATCCCGGTAACTTTATGGGACAACAAGTTGCGCTAGAACGGATCACCTATTTATCACCGTCTATGGCCTACCAAATCAATGATCAACTTTCCATTGGTGGTTCAATTGGGATGTCTTATCAAGCTTTGGCATTAAAAAATGATCTACGTTTTCCCAATGAGTTGATTGGGATGTTGCGGATGATTGATGATGTTGTCTGTACTCCATTTAAAGAAAACTCTGATGTGATTACCGACATTCTCTTGCTGGGCATGTGTAATGCTGAAGAGGGAATGAATCCTTTTGGGCGCTTTGGTCAACTCGAACTTTCAGCAGAACAGTCTCTGAGCCCAAGCTATAACTTGGGTGTGCTGTGGGAGCCAACAGAAGATTTTAGTTTTGGTGTAGTCTACCAAAGTGCTGCCAAAATGCGGATGAAAGGTAAATATCACATAGACAATGCTAAAGCACCACAAGAACTCATTAAAGGGTTGATGTCCTCCCCAACAGGGCAGATTCTGGCTGCTGTTTTAGGTTTTCCAAGTTCTGTACCATCCAGTGAGTCGGGTCTGGTATCGATGGATTTAGAATATCCAGCACATTTCCAAGCGGGGATTAAATATAAGCTTTTACCCGATTTACAAGTTAATGTTGATGTGGGATGGACCGATTATAAAGCATGGGACAAATTTAAATTTGAATTTGACCGTCAAGTTTCGGCGCTCAAAATTGCAAAATTGCTTTCAGCCAATATTTCAGATAGTAGTTTGGCTTTGCCTTTGGCATTTGAGTCACCATGGAACTACGGTATTGGGATTGAATATTCAGCAACAGATCGTTTAAAACTCCGTGCAGGCTATGAGCCACGGACCAGTGCGATACCTGATGATAAACGGAATACGATGGTGCCGATTAACAATGCACGCTTGTTTGGTTTGGGTGTTGGTTATCGTTTTGATGCAGATACTGATTTAGATCTATCGATTGGTTTTTTGCAAAGCCGAGATAAAATTCCTGCAAATTCTAGTAGCTTAGCGAACCAAACTGGGGTAAATAATATTTTATTAAACCCGTATGCCGGTTTAAATGTAAAAACAGATACAACCATTACGATTTTAGGGTTGAACTATAGAACACGGTGGTAAGCACATTGAATACAATAAAAAGGATTTTATTGCCCTCATCACTATGCTTATTGGGTTGGATTTCGAGTGAAAGTTTTGCGGGAGAGTTTTTTACGATTATTGGTCCAGATGGTAGACCGATGGTGGTACAAGGCAAAGCCAGTGAGTCCCCAGATAAGCAAGTGAAACAGGGTCGTAAGCAGGAAGAAAAGGAAACGCGTGAAGTCTCTGAGGTCAGAGTACCAGTACTAATGCCCGCTCAGGAATTTGCACCACAGCCGATACAGCCAATAACCGAAATGAAGGCTCATTTACCAGATACAAAGCCTGCACCAAAAAAGAAACTTTCTGCTGAGAAGCAAGTCACTTCTTCTACAGTGATTCAGGCTGAGCGTCCATTCAGCAAAACTGAAACCAAGGTGCTGGTTCAACAAAAAGTGATTGAAACCACTCAGCAGATCCCGCAAGCCCCAGTGAGTAGTACTCAAACCATTAAGCCTGCATCAACGCCTCAAAGCATAACTCATACGGATTCGGTAAGTGCAGAGAAATCAATTGCATCCTCAAGCATGTTTAATCAAATGGATGGAACTGATTACGTTCGCAACGAATATTTAGAAGACCGTGAATTTAACTTAGAAGGCAAACGTCGTTTTTATACCATGCCTGAAGGAGTGATTGATCATAAAACTGGAGCGACTCGTTTTCAGGTCATTGAGCGAGAAAAAGGAGTGAGTAAATCTGTCCTTAACGCTATGTTTAAACCCAAGCAAAAAGAAAACTTAGCCCCGATTGCCTTAGCATCGACCTATTACCGAATGTCACAACAAGACACGATCACTAGCTTAGGACAAACTTGTTTTAAGGATAAAAAGCTGAAAAAAGCAAAAAGCTTACAAGCCAATCACGATATTAATGTTTGGCCGAAAAAGCCGATCAAAGAAAATTTTGAATTTGAAATCATCAAAGTGGATAGCAATATTCAAAATATTCAATTAAATTCGTATGCATCTACACAAAATAATCCCACATTTTATTGGCCTTTTGCTGTGTTCTTAGACCAAAATGCCTGTGTGCTTGAAGGGGTAGGAGGGTTTAAAAATGATGAAAACTCACCCTCTATGCTATCGCATGAAATGATTGCAGGTATTTTACATGTACCTGAGCAAAGCCATTACTTACTGTTGACACCACTCTCTTCTGCTGTAGATGTCGAACATAAAGTTCTAACCAATCACGGTCAGTTAAAATTAATCGCAATTCGCTAAAAATAAATAGAGTATGAAAATGAAAAAACAAATTTTATGGCCATTTACCTTGTCGACATTGGTTGTTGCCTTAGCTGGTTGTGGTGGAGAAAGTGCCAATGTGAATCCGGAGCCGAATCAAGTGAATTCTGTCAACGGAAGCTGTTTGCTGAAAGATAAAAACTGTGTTGAGTTTGCCTTGGATTATCCAGTTGATGGGATTAACTTTGTCTGTAGTAGCGACCCCGATAATACGTATATGACTTTGATGGAGCCGAAAACCAATGCGGCAACAGGCCGCTGCTCTGAAGGGGACAAAATTCACTTCTTGTTGACTGGAAGTTCGGATAAACAAGTCGAACTCGGTACAGTTCCTTTGTCTGAAATTGGCAATGTGAGTACGGTTTCAGCCTCACTGCCACGCCTTAGTATTTTAGATATGGCAAAAGGGTTAAATGGTGGAACGGCTGCAACCAGTTTGAGTCCAAACGATAAGACCGTAAAAATTGCGATGGCTTTGGCGAAAATTTTTCAAGCTTTAGGTCTAGAGCGTGGTGCTGGGGTGGTTGGAGATGTACAACCTTTTGGTATTTTAGCCTCTAAAAAAGCAGACTTATCACTCCTCTTGGCATCAATTAGTGCTGAAGATTATGCATCAGGAGCATACGTAGATAAAATCCGGCCATGGATTGATGTCAGTCAAGTCAGCAATGAGGATGCTTTTAAAGTGGTCCAAACATTGGTGCTCATGAATAACTCTGCCACCTATCAAGCGGACTTCCCGATTTTTGCAAATGCTCTATCGGACAAGACAGGGATTGGTTTACCGCAAGGCTTATATGGTTGTAATGCTACAGACTGTAAGACTAGTCCTGCTAATCTTCGTCATTTAATTGGAAGCTTTATTATTCTAACGGATCGACAAGGTTATACCTTTGGTTCAGGTGTACAGTGGCGTGGACCATTAAAAGAACAATTAGGCAGTGATTTGGCAACCAGTGTGACGGTCGATTTACTGAAAAATATTGAACCTGCCAAAATGAATGCTTTAGCACAAACGTCTTGGATTAACCCCTTAACTAAAAGTATTCAGCAACCATTTAAGTTTAATCTGACAGATCCAAATTCGGATGATTTCACCATTACCCAAGGCAAGCTGTTTAATGACTATCTAATTGCAGGGACGGAAAAATTTTATAAGCAATTAACCAAGGATCCAAATGCTAGCCCATCATCCTATGGTTTATGGCAGCAAAACTATGGCACAGATACCTTCAAAGGTTCATTTGATGCCTTTAAAATTTTTCCAATTGGCTATTTAGATAATGATGTATTTAAGTCTAAGAACAATGTGGCGGCTGGGCAGAAGTATATTTTTCCACTGTATGCCAACTTAATTTTTAAGGCAAATAACTCTAGTGATAGCCTAGCCTTAGGTATTGCAATTGATGAATCGGGTGATATTCGTACTGATATGCAGTCCGCTAGTAATAAAGCGACGGCATGTACACCGCTACTAACAACGGGTGCAACCTTAACGACAGATAACAATCAAGTACAGTACCGAATTGGAACACTGGGTGCGACAGATACTTCAAATAAAGCTGTAACCTTCCGTATCCTCTTGGCAAATCCTATCTTTGATAAAATTGATGGCGCAGTTATTGGCGCAAATACCAATATTGTGAGTGATGTAAATAGTGAAGGAAAACAAGCATCTACAGTGATTGGTGGGGCACGTGTTAATCTAGGCAATTTATTGTCTGCCAATGTTAATGAAAGTGCTTATATTTCCCTCAGTGATTTTTCTGGTGCAGGGGTAAAGTGGACCAATATCTATAAGGCGTATTTGAATAACTATTATGAAAAAAATAGCATCGCCAATCGAGCGGCCGCAGACTTCCGTGAAGGCGAAGTTTCAATTGAAATTGCTGATTGCTATAAAGTGTTAGCAAAATAATATCGTTGTAACACAAAAAAAGCCTATCATCGATGGGCTTTTTTGATATTAGGCAACATTAACCTGTATGGTCTAAGCGTGTACCTAGGGTTTCGAGATGAAAATTAAATTGATTACTTTTACGGTCGGCAAAATAGTGACGTAAGGTATGTTCGACACTTGGGAAAGCCAGTTCTGACCAAGGAATTTCATCTTCTTCAAATAAACGACATTCAATGCTTTCTTCGCCAGCACCGAATTTTCCATCCACTAAGTTCGCTTTAAAGAGCACATAAATTTGACCAATACGCGGAATATTGTACAAGCAATATAGCTGTTCAATTTCAACTTCCGCTTCAGCTTCTTCACGGGTTTCTCGTGCAGCACCTTGTTCCATGGTTTCAAACAACTCCATGTAACCTGCTGGTAAAGTCCATAGCCCATAACGCGGTTCAATAGCGCGGCGGCATAACAATACTTTATTTTCCCAAAGTGCGAGTGCGCCACAAATCACTTTAGGGTTCACATAATGAATAGAACTACAAGAGGTGCAAACACAACGTAATTGATGGTCGCCAAGAGGGATTTGTTCTGTTGTTTTTTGTCCGCAATTGCTGCAAAAGTCCATATTCATCATCAATGATAAAGTTCAGACTCAGCATAACTTAAAAATTAAATTTTGGCATCATTTCTCTTTTTTCAGTATCAAATTCAGCTATGATGAAAAAAAGAATGATGGGGACGACGTTCAATGGATGAACATTCATTAACACGCATACTGCAGCAACAGTTACGGTTTTCAAGCAAAATTAAATCGGCAGATGCAGCTGTGTTAATCGCGATCACCAATGAAGACGATCCCAAAGTTTTACTGACCCGCCGCTCTGTTTACCTATCTAATCATGCTGGTGAAGTGTCTTTTCCTGGCGGAAAAAGAGATCCGCAAGATACCAGTAATATCGTGGTTGCCTTGCGTGAAGCTTATGAAGAGACCGCATTGAATCCTTTTGATGTACAGCTGCTCGGTGATTTGCCAATGCAAAAAGCCCGTAATGGCATGCTAGTCAAACCTGTGGTCGGGCTGATTCCGCCTGAAGTCGAATTGGTTGCCCAGCCGACAGAAATTGATCGTATTTTCTTTGCATCACTCAAACAGCTGATGGAAGTACCTGCGGTGCCTTATGAAGTTCGTTTTGCCCATCAATCTCTCTATTTTCCCAGTATGCGGGTGGAAAATGAAATTGTTTGGGGGCTGACAGCACGGATGTTGGTTACATTATTTCAATATGGTTTAGGCTACCATAAAGAGTGGCCATTTTTAGTCAATTCACCGACTTTTCGGTTCCCCAAGTAAGTTGAGTATTTTAAGGAAAAAATATGTTGTACAAATTTAAAGGTCATGCCCCACAAGCAATGCATCAACCATGGAATGGCTGGGTTGCGGAAAATGCCACAGTCATCGGTCAAGTCCAATTGGGGCAGCAGGTCAGTATTTGGTTTGGGGCGGTCGTACGTGCAGACAATTGCAAAATTCGTTTAGGGGACTTTACCAATATTCAGGAAAATGCGGTTTTACATACCGATGCTGGGATTGAAATGAATATTGGCAATTATGTCACGATTGGGCATCAAGCCATGTTGCATGGTTGCACAGTGGGGGATAATAGTCTGATTGGGATTAATGCTGTCGTTTTAAACAATGCTGTGATTGGGAAAAATTGTATTATTGGCGCGAATGCACTGATTCCGGAAGGTAAAGTCATTCCAGATAATTCTCTGGTTATGGGCTCACCGGGTAAAGTCGTCAAAACTTTGGACGAAACGGCTGAGGCTCGTTTGAAAATGAGTGCACTGCATTATTCAGAACACTTTAAACAATTTATCGATTTAGAGCCGGCACAGTTATAAGCTTACTTTTTCCCATTCAGCCTAGATTTTTCTAGGCTTTTTTAGCTCTGTTTTGAGAACATCTCGCCTAGTGCTTTTGAGTGGAGTATCATAGCCACGTTTTTATAGATTAAATCATTAAGGTTGTGCATGAAAGTGCTGGCATTGGAATCTGCAAATGAGCAGTGTTCCGTCTCTATTGTAGATGAAAATCAAGAACTTTTTTTCCAATTGGATACGCGCGCAAAAGCACAAACGCATACGATTCTCCCAATGATTGAACAAGGGTTTTTACAGTTGGATATAAAGACAGAAGATTTGTCTTGTATCGCTTTTAGCCGTGGCCCAGGTTCTTTTAGCGGCGTTCGTATTAATGCCGCCGTGACTCAAGCTTTGGCATGGTCGAATGATTTGCCTGTGGTTCCTGTTTCAACTTTACAAGCGCTCGCACAAGCTGCACATCGTGTGCACGGTCTAACCACAGTCACCGCAGTTTTAGACGCTCGCATGGGTGAAGTCTATATTGCAAGTTTTCAATTAGATACGGACGGCATCATGCAAGCCGTCGATGAAGAACAGCTTCTAAGCTATGCCGCGGCTACTGAATGTACACCGTTTACTTTAGTTGGTTCAGGCGCAACCTTAATTGATCCATCACAAATACAATACAAAGATTTAAGTGCAACTGCGCAAGATATTGCCACAATTGCGCGCAAGAATGCACAGCAACAACACTGGGTGAGTGCTGAACTTGCACTTCCAGTCTATTTACGTGATAACGCTTGGAAAAAAATCCCGGAACAGGGCAAAGCATAATTAGGGTTTTTTTATGGATCTTTTACTGCTGCTCAAAGCGGCAATTATGGGTATTGTTGAAGGTATTACTGAATTCTTACCCATTTCGAGCACTGGACATTTAATTTTAGCTTCAGAACTCATGAATTTCTGGACCAAAGAAAAAAGTGATGTCTTTGTGATCGCCATTCAAATGGGGGCAATTGCAGCCGTCATTTATGAATATTGGGCACGTTTGTGGGGGGCAGCAACGGGGATTTTTAGTGGTGAACCCCAAGGTCGCCGTCTCGGGATTGGGTTAATTTTAGCGTCGATTCCTATTGTGCTGATTGGTCTGACATTTGGTCAAACGGTGAAAGAGCTTTTATTTAATGATATTGCCATTGCTATTGGTTTGATTGTGGGTGGCTTGATTATTATTTGGATTGAAAAGCATCCACCACAAGAGCGCGTGCATGAAGTTGAAGACCTGAGTGTAAAAGATGCGATTTGGATTGGTCTGATTCAAGTACTGTCTTTAATTCCAGGGACATCACGTTCGGGGGCAACCATTATTGGCGCGATGTTCTTAGGTGTATCGCGCAAAGCAGCCACTGAGTTTTCATTCTTCTTGGGTATTCCAGTAATTATTGGTGCGGGTCTGTTAGATTTGTACCAAAGTGCGCATGTGTTTGACGGACAACAAGATTGGATCGTATTGGCAACAGGCATTATTGTTTCTTTTATCTCGGCTTTACTGTTGATTCGTGCTTTAGTCGCTTATGTGGCGAAGCGTGATTTCATGATTTTTGCATGGTATCGCATCGCTTCAGGCTTAGTGATTCTACTGTTTGCCTTTACGGGTTGGAAGTTATGGTAGGCCCAATGCGCTTATATGTGGAACAAGAGCATTTAGAAAAAGCACAGCACTATGTTGCTGTGCTTTTTTCTCGTGGTGTCGAAGTCAGCATCGAAGTCGCCGAAAAGTTAAATGCACGTTTCTTCCGTTTTCATCCTGAACTGGGTCTGTGTGCTGATGCCGATGGGCTTTGGCTTTGTGCCAATGGCATGAAAATGCAGCCGGATTGGAAAGCTGAAGTTCCACGTTTAAAGCGTGCGTCGTTAAAGTCTGAAATGATTGCTCGTGCTTGCCACTTGACTGAAAAACCTAAGCTCATTGATGCAACGGCAGGGCTTGGGCATGATTCACTGCTCATGGCACATTTAGGCGCCAATGTCACTTTGGTAGAACGCCATCCCATTTTATTCACCTTGTTAGAGTCAAGTAAGGAACAGGCTTTGCAGGATGCATTTTTAAACCCTGTAGTGAATAGAATTGACTTGGTTTTTTCAGATTCCGCACAGTATTTGCAGCAGCAAGCAGAGCAGGGCAATACGGTTGATGTGGTTTATCTAGATCCGATGTTTCCACAACGTGATCAAAACCAGCAAGCGGTAAAAAAACAGGCACAAGTGAAAAAGCAAATGCAGCTTTTACATATGTTACTGCCTGAAGATGGTGAGATGGATTTGGGCGATCATCTGCTTGGCTTAGCGCAAAAAGTGGCAAAACGGGTGGTGGTCAAACGTCCTCGCTTGGCCGTATTTTTGGCAAATCAAGAAACCACTCATCAGTGGTTGGGTGACGCCTGCCGTTTTGATGCCTATTTTCAGCATGAACGCTTAGACTGAAGTGGAAGACTGCTTCAAAAGTATGCAAAGATTTGTTATATAGTTAAAAACATCATTGATAAAATGCTGATCAAGCATAAACTTAGTGTGTCCCTACGCAAGTCACAATTTAATTAGAATCTTATGATCGACTTCAAACCCTCCATCAACTTTTGGCATGATTTTAAAAGCAACCAAACTGCGGGGATGTGGTTGTTTCTAGGTTCACGACGCTCTTTGCAAATTGTCCATCCTTCGATTATGCAGCTCATCTTTTGGGGGATTTTAGGTGGCTCAGCCAATACTTTATTTAGCTGGTTGAGCGCAGGAGAGATCGGTGACTTTAACCCACAAGGTTTGGTCAGTTATGCACTTTGGCCTTTTATTGCCCTGATTGTCGGGATTTTTCTGTCTCAACGGGTGAATAATCCGCGTTTGATGTTGGTACCAGCACTCCTTTGGTTGGTATTGGATACGCATATCGCGTTATTACAAAGTTTTATTCAATATTTGGGCATGATTGATGTCCTGCCGTATTTCTTCTACGACTACCTGCCGAATGTGTTCATGGTACTGTTTGTTTGGCAGAGTTTGGCGGTGGTTTGGGTGTTTTCACGTGAACTGAAATGGCCTTGGTGGGAGCGTGCTCTGATTGTCTTGGCTACGCTGTTTACCCTTGTGGTTTGGCAAATGTCAGTGACCAGTCAGCCGATTTGGAAGGTAGAAGAAACGCCACCAACCTTTGCAGAAGATGCCTTCTATGCACAAAGTCGTTTACTGAATAAAGCACTAGACTCTGTGCAATATGGCGAATTTGCCCAGTCACATTGGTACTTCCTTGGTGTGGCAGGAGCGAGTTATCAAGATGTATTCCGTTCGGAAGTCGAGCGAATAAAAGAACAGTTCGACACGCGTTTTGGTACGTTGGGCCGTTCGATGGTGTTGGTGAATAACCCTGCTACACGAACAGAAATTCCGATTGCCTCTAAACACAGTATTGAAATGGCACTGCGTCGTATGGGACAGCAGATGAACCGTGAAAGCGATGTGTTATTTTTATATATGACTTCGCATGGTTTACCGAACCAGTTCGAAATGGAAAATGCACCTTTAGACTTAACTCAGGTCGACCCGAAATGGTTACGTGAAACCTTAGATGCATCGGGCATTCGCTGGCGTGTGATTGTGATTTCATCGTGTTTCTCTGGGAGTTTTGTGCCTGCACTGCAAAATGATAATACCTTGATCATTACTGCTTCAGCGGCAGACCGTCAGTCTTTTGGGTGTACCAATGAAGCCGATTATACTTATTTTGGTCGGGCGTTTTTCGATCAAGCAATGCGTGAACAAAACAGTATAGAAACTGCTTTTAGCCAAGCACAAAAAACCGTGAGCCAATGGGAAACAGCACAAGGTTTTGAACCGTCTGAACCACAGTGGTCGATGGGTAAAAATATGGAGCTGATGCTCCCACAACTTGAACAGCGCTTGTTTCCACCTAAAGCTGTTACAAGCCCTTAATTTGGATCTAAAAAGGAACCCTGATGGAATTAGTACAATCTAACCGTAGTTTTGATGGTGAACAGCGTATTTATCGATTTAATTCCATCAGCCTTCAAGGCGAGAGCAGGTTTGGTATTTATTTACCCGCTCAAGCGTTAGCAGGGCAAGCGTGTCCAACATTATTTTATTTGGCAGGTTTAACCTGTACCGAAGAAACCTTTGCCATTAAAGCGCACGCACAGCGTTTAGCAGCACAGCTAGGTCTGATTTTGGTAACGCCTGATACTTCGCCTCGTGGTGAACAGGTTGCGCAAGGTGATCATTGGGATATTGGGCAAGGGGCAGGTTTTTATATTAATGCCACTCAAGCGCCGTGGGCCGAGCATTTCCAGATGGAAAGCTATGTCGCTGAAGAGTTGTATGATTTAGTGATTCAGCAATTTGCTGTACAAGCTGAGCGTATTGGGATTTTCGGGCACAGCATGGGTGGGCATGGTGCTTTAACCTTGGCCTTGAAATATCCTGAGAAATTTAAGTCTGTGTCTGCATTTGCTCCGATTTGCGCACCAAGCCAATGTCCTTGGGGCGAAAAAGCGTTTTCCAACTATTTAGGTTCAGATCAAGCTGAGTGGTTGAAACACGATGCAACCGCTTTGGTGCAAACAAAAACAGCTCATTTTGCCGATATTTTAATTGATCAGGGTTTGAGTGATCAGTTTTATAGCCAGCTCAATCCTGCATTATTTCAGCAAGCCTGTCAGGCTGCGGGCCAGCCACTGACGCTGCGCGAACATGCAGGCTATGACCATGGTTATTACTTTATTCAAAGTTTTATTGATGATCACCTGCAGTTTCATGCCGTACAGCTCGAATCTTAAATCTTGATTTGTCATATTTATTCTTAATTTTTGACTAGAAATCATCCAGCACTGGCATTAACATGGTTGTGTGATTGATTTTTTGTTCTTAAAAAATAAAACAGTAAAATAATAGATAGGGTATACATGCAAAATTCAGAGGCATCTTTGCCACCTGTAGAGGCTTCTTTTGAAGCAAGCTGGCCACCTCCACCAGCCGTTCCCACGGAAGAGCCAAACGCCTATTTGGGACAGACCTTTCGTTTCCAATTCCGTGGTAATGCCCGAGAGTACTTTGGCATTTGGATTGTGAATATCTTATTGACCATTGTTACCTTCAGTTTATATGCACCTTGGGCGAAGGTTAGACGTTTACGCTATTTTTATGGCAACACAGTGTTTTATCGCCGCAAGTTTGACTTTACGGGTGTACCTACACGTATCTTGATTGGTCGAATTATTGCATTGGGCGTGTACTTTGGTGCTTCAGCTTTGGCTCAGGTATCTTGGCAAGCTTCTTTAATTGGTTTCCTCATCATATTTCTACTTGTACCGTGGTTGGTACGTTCTACTATTCGCTTTCGTGCCAGAAATAGTAAATTTGGCAATAGCCGCTTTTATTTTACAGGCACGACTAAAGAAGCCTATATCTTGGCGCTGAAAGGCATTTTGATTTACATCTTTACTCTCGGGATCTTTTTCCCAGTGCTGTTTTGGTATTTTAAAAAATACACGCTGGATAATTTACAACTCGGGCAGTTACGTTTTGAGCTACATGCCGATTGGCCTGACTATATGCGTGCCATGTACGTCCCTGTGTTTTTGTTTATTGGAATCGTGTTTGTTTTAGGATTATTCGTTGCCTTCACTCTTCAAGTGGGGAGCAGTTCTCCAACCCAGTTTGGGATCATCGTGGCGGTGATTTATATGATTGCTGCTTTTATGATTTGGCCGCTGATGATGGCGCGTATTTTTATTACCACATGGAATAAAGCCACGTTGGGGCGTAGCCCTTTCCAAACGGACTGTGGTCAGATGCATTATGCATGGATCGTGATGACCAACTGGATTTTAAAAATCCTCTCGCTCGGTTTGTTATCGGCATGGGCTGCGGTACGTTTATATCAGTATCAAATTGAGTCATTAACTTTAACCCTAAAAAATGATCCAGATCATATGTACAATTTGGCTCAAGATGACCCGAATGCGATAGCTGAAGAGCTGAGTGATATTTTTGACATCGATATTTCGCTGTAACGAGGCTTAAATGCAGGAACAAAACATCACCTTTTATGATGGGCAGATTTCTAAGCCTTATCTAGCCACGATTGCACCGATTGATAGCGAAACGGTCTTGATCTGTTATAACCAACAGCAGCGTCGTTATTACTATGCAGATATGCAGTTGATTGGGGCATTGGGGCAGATACAACCTGTGATTGAGTTGAAAGATGATGCAAGGATTGAATTTCCACAAGCATTGCCTGACTGGTTTGAGCTGAACAAAAAGCATGTACAGCATTCGATTTGGAAATTAGAGCGTTCACCAAGTCTCATCTTATTTAGTGTGGTGTTTGTTGCCGCTTTTATCTTCGCCATTTTAAGATGGGGCATTCCAAGCGCAGCACATTATGTTGCGATGCAACTGCCTGCCGATACCATCTATAAACTCGGCGATGAAGCGCAAGAACAAGTGTTTAAGCTGACGGCACCTTCGACTGTCCCTCCTGCACGTCAAAAACAAATCATACAAAGCTATCAAGACCTTGTTGCCAATGGGCAACCTGCCAAAGTACTGTTTCGTGCAGGCGGACAAATTGGAACGAATGCTTTAGCGCTGCCAAACAACACCATTATTCTGACCGATGAACTTGTCAACCTTGCCAAAGATGATCATGAAATTATTGGCGTTTTAGCACATGAGCAAGGGCACTTGGTCGAGCGACATAGCCTCCAGCAAGCCTTATCCAGTTTAGGTTTTAGTGTGCTGTTGATTGCGGTGACGGGGGACAGTTCGGCCTTATTTACAACTCTGCCTGTGGCTTTGGTTGGTGCCAGTTATTCACGCAATTTTGAAAGTGATGCGGACTTGTATGCCATGCAAGTGTTGGATAAAAACCATATCTCCAGCTTACATTTGGCAAACTTTTTAGCGCGTATGGAAGATGATGCACGTGCCGAAGAGGAAGGAAAGCAGCCGCAAGGGAAGTCCGAAGAAGAGGAGGAAGGAGGCATTGGTTCATTTTTCCAAAGTCACCCTGCGACCCAAGAGCGTATTGCGGCAATTCGCCAATTTAACCAACAGCAACGCTTATCAAACTAATTCATTCAGCCGCTGACTTAAACTTGTGTCCATGTTGCCGTGAGTGGCGTTTGTCCCATACGGATCAGGTGGTCTAAGACTACGTGCTCTAAGTGACTCAGTTTCTCTTCACTCGCCTCAATGCTGACATGTAAATGTTCGGCTTGAGGGCCTAACTGTACGCGGGCTTCAGGCATGATAATGGTAAAACTACTGGGTTCTTGTTCGATTTCAAACTTATGTTTCCAGTGATTTACCAGTCGTTTTGCAATTCGAGCCGCATCTGTCGTGACAATATCCACAGTACTTTTCATATTTACCTCGTCGATTGATCTCTTACCATAACAGTTTCAAGTCAAATGAAAAGTTGAATGTTGCAACGCTACGTTGCAAATTTAGAAAGCTTAACGCTTTCTTTTTTCACAAGTCCCAGTTCAAAAGCTGAATTTGCTATAATGCCTTTATTCCCTTATGTATAAGCCAGGTACACGCATGTCCAAGCCTTATTTAATTGCACCATCTATTCTCTCTGCTGACTTTGCCCGTTTAGGTGAAGACGTTGAACATGTACTTGCAGCAGGTGCAGACGTGGTTCACTTTGATGTGATGGATAACCACTATGTGCCAAACCTGACTTTTGGTGCGGGTATTTGTAAGGCACTCAAGAACTACGGCATTAAAGCCCCGATTGATGTGCATTTGATGGTTAAACCTGTCGATCGCATGATTGGTGACTTCTTAGAAGCAGGCGCGGACATTATTACCTTTCATCCAGAAGCCTCTGACCATATTGACCGTTCTTTACAGTTGATTAAATCAGGCGGTGCAAAAGCGGGTCTAGTATTTAACCCAGCAACGCCGTTACATTATTTAGATTATGTGCTCGATAAAGTCGATCAAGTTTTGCTGATGAGTGTGAACCCAGGTTTCGGTGGTCAAAAATTTATTCCGATGACTTTAGACAAACTGCGTGAAGCACGCAAAATTATTGATGCTTCAGGGCGTGATATACGCTTAGAAGTGGATGGTGGTGTGACGCCTGCAAATATTCGCGAGATTGCAGAAGCGGGTGCAGATATGTTTGTTGCGGGTTCAGCTATTTTCGGAAAACCAGATTATAAAGCTGTGATTGATGATATGCGTGCGGAGCTTGCAAAAGTGGGTGCGGTAAAGGTTTAAGCTCGCAGGTATAAATACCATGCATTCTGTGGATAACTTTATGGATAAAGTGGTGGATATCTATGTTGATAACGATATGGATAACTTGATTAATATTCAAACGTTTACACAGCAATGGTTTAGTATTTAGACGTTAAATGTATAAAAAGGACTCATTTTAGTCCTTTTTTATGCTGTGAAAGCCTGATTGTTACTGATGATTTATTCATCTGTACTTAAAAATAGCGCTGTTTAAAAAATAACTTTATTGTTTAAGTCTACTGAGGTGCTAAACCGTCGCAGTAATTGAATTTAAATTTATAATCTTGTGTATAAGCCATTCTTTGCTTATCCTGTTGATTGGGATCAGCAACAAAAGGTTAGGCATTTACATGCAAAGAGCGTTTTGTTGCGTTTAAATATCATTCTTCACTGACTAAATAGGATTGATTGTGCGTTCATTGCTCAAGACACATTCTTGGTTTGTCTTACTCATTACCTTGGTAATGGGGTGGAGTGGTATTACCCAAGCTTCGGCAGCGCCGGTGCATCAAATGATGCAGCTCAGTATGCAGGCTGCAACCAGTGAGCAAAGTTCAGCGTATGAAGCAGGTATGCAAAGCATGCTCGACTGTCATCAAACGAAGTCATCGAGTCCAGTCTCTGGACATCAAATGCATATGGCTCAGACCGACATAACAGCGAAGAGCAACTGTCATGCTTCGGATATGCTGCAAAATAAGCAAGTTCAGTGTCAGGAGTGTGCACAGTATCACTGCCAAACAACGCTGACACTTTTAGAGGCTGAACTGCTTGCAGTGGTTCAGCTTGAAGCCGCTTTAGCACAATCATCCCCCCATTTTCGTTATCAAGCTCAACATCTAGTGGGCTATTGGCAAGAAATTCTACGTCCTCCCAAAGCCTAATCCTGATTTTTAAAACTTTATTTTTAAAATTATTAGGATTTAGTCATGTCTATTCAATTTAAACAAAGCCTCATCCTTGGGGTGTGTCTGATGTCATCTTCTTGGAGCTTTGCCGCAGTCAAAGAATACCAATTGGTGATTGATGAAAGTCCCGTCAATTTAACCGGCAAGTCGCTCAAGCGGATTAGTGTCAACGGACAGTTTCCAGCTCCCTTGCTTGAATTTGAGGAGGGCGATGATGCGGTCATTCGGGTTAAAAACAACCTCAAAAAACAGGATTCATCGATCCACTGGCATGGTTTGCTTTTGCCTGGGCTGATGGATGGTGTACCCGGTTTTAACGGGTTTAATGGTATTCAGCCGAAGAGCGAATTTGTCTATAAGTTCAAAGTGCGCCAAAGTGGCACCTATTGGTACCATGCGCATTCTAAAGGACAGGAACAAGATGGGCTGTATGGTGCATTGGTCATTTATCCCAAAGACAAAAAGCCTTTAGCTCAGCATGAAAAAGCAGAGCGTGACTATGTGGTGATGCTGTCGGACTTCCATGAGCAGAGCAGTGAACAAATTCAGAAGAATTTGAAGATTTCTGCAGAATATTATCAAAATCAGCGTGAAACCGTTGCTGACGTGTGGAAACAAGTACAGCGCGAGGGCTTAAAAGCCGCGTGGCAAGACCGTTCCATGTGGAACCAAATGCGCATGCTAAAAACGGATCTGTCCGATGTTACGGGTTATACCTTCCTCATTAATGGTAAAACCCCTGAACAAAACTGGACAGGTCTGTTTAAGCCAAATGAAAAAGTTCGTTTACGGTTTATCAATGCCTCAGCCATGTCTTTTTTTGATATCCGTATTCCTAATCTAAAAATGACCGTAGTCAGTGCAGATGGTCAACCCGTCAAACCCGTTCCCGTGGATGAGTTTCGGATTGGAACGGCTGAAACTTATGATGTGATTGTGGAGCCGAAAGCAGGGCATTATCAAATTGAAGCAGAGTCGATTGATCGCTCAGGTTACGCGATCGGAACTTTGCATAATGAGTTGACCCCAATGGCACAGAGCATACATATGCCCGCGCCACGTCCACGCTCATTGTTGACCATGGAAGATATGGGGCACGGCTCAGAACATTCAGATA
Source organism: Acinetobacter sp. TYF_19 (assembly GCF_043105125.1). Lineage (NCBI taxonomy): Bacteria > Pseudomonadati > Pseudomonadota > Gammaproteobacteria > Moraxellales > Moraxellaceae > Acinetobacter > Acinetobacter sp. TYF_19. Next base: position 20,087 of record NZ_JBICLH010000052.1, on the reverse strand, counting down.
TGGATCATTCACAGATGAACCATGAAACAATGCCTGAAATGGATCACTCAAAGATGAATCATGAAACAATGCCTGCAATGGATCATACGAAAATGAATCATGCGGCGATGGCTGGTATGGATCATTCAAAGATGAATCATGAGACCATGTCTGAGATGGATCATACACAGATGGGTCATGCGCAACAGAACACGACAGCAAGTTCGGTACAGAAAGCTGTTACACCAGTGTATGGTTGGGCGAATGCCTCTACCCCTAAAGGTGATAAGGCATTGCAATATAGCGATCTGAAATCTTTAGCGCCTCAAAAAGATACCCGTGAGGCGACGAGCGAGTTAGTGATTCGTTTGGGTGGAACCATGGAGCGCTATTTGTGGACCATCAACGGGAAAAAGTTTAGCGACGCTGAACCGTTGAAAGTGAAGTACGGTGAGCGTATTCGGATCAAATTTATCAATGACAGCATGATGGCGCATCCGATGCATTTGCACGGTATGTTTATGCAACTGGAAAATGGACAAGCCGCGGTTGATATGCCGAATAAGCACACTTTGATTGTACCACCGGGCAAAACAGTGACCGCTTTGCTGACCGCAGATGAGTTAGGCGAATGGGCCATTCACTGTCATCTACTTTACCACATGAGCTCAGGCATGATGAATAAACTGATTGTGGCTAATGTGAGTGATAGTCAAGTGTCCACAACCCCAATTCAAGAGCAAAAAACAGCAGCTCAAGCTGAACCAAAAGGAGATGAACATGCGCATCACTAATCTTTTTTCAGGTTTTGCCCTAGCTGTTAGTGTCTTATTGAGTTCGTTAGCGATGGCTGCTGAATCTCATGCACAGCATGAAAAACAAAAAGCCAAATCTACAAGCCAAGTTCAGTCCAAAGATATGGCACATGAGCATCATCAGCATAGTGCCGATGAGCATACTCAGATGCTGAAACAGAAAAATGCGGTTGGTCTGCCTTCATCGGAGAAGCAAGCTCAGACTCAACCAAGCAAACAGTCGAAGGCTCAGAAAGGAGATCATCATGTACACCATTAATCTTTTTTCTAAAAGCATAGTGAGTAGTTCTTTCGTGTTGATGAGTGCTGCGGTTATGGCGCATGAAGGGCATCATATGCCTGCTGAAGCAAATGCAAATATGTTCATGACAACTGAGTCCGTGATGTCACAACATGCACAGCATCAGGCGATGACCACTCCAACTCAAGCTGTTCCACAGACTAGCGCACAACATGTACAGCAGATCAATCATGATTCAACAGCACATACGCATGATCACCGCAAAGAGCACGGTGCGCAAATTTATGCGGTCACTACGGTCGATAACAAATGGTTGCTGAATGAAGAAGGCGATGGTGGTTTAAAGTCTGAGTTTGAAACCCGTATCGGGACAGATGAAAATAAGTTGTTTATCAAAGTACATGCGGATAAGCAGGAAGCGCATAAGGCTGAGTATGATGCCAAAGTGCTGTATAGCCGTATGATTTCAGACTTTTGGGATGTACAGGCGGGTGCACGTTACCGAGCTGAAAAAGTGGAGCATGAACAGCAGGGATGGGATACGGAAGAAAAAGTGGATGGGGTGCTTGGCTTACATGGTTTAGCGCCGTATTTCTTTGAAACTGATGCTTACGTATATGCTGGTGCAGACAACTATGCTGCGTTTAGTTTAGAAACTGAGCGGGACTTGTTACTGACCCAAAAGCTGATTTTCAAGCCTTATTTAGATATGAGTATTATTTTCAGTGATGACTCTAAATATGCCAAAAAATCAGGCCTTAGTAATGCAGCTGTCGGTCTTGAAACACGCTATGAGATCAGCAAAAAAGTCATGCCTTATGTGGACATTGCCTATGAATATAGCAAAGGCAATGAAGCGACGGCTTGGCAGGCTGAAAGTGACGAAGAGAAAGGTTGGCAGTACGGAATGGGTCTCCGCTTTAAATTTTAAGCAAGAAGTTTAGATTTAAAGTGAATATCTAAGATTGCACCAAGGTTGTGCTGAAAGAGTGATCTGCTGGTTCAGATCACTCTTTTTTGCGCTTTAATGATTTCTAAGTGTGAAAATAATTCATTTTGGTGCGCTCTTTGCTATAATTTGAGGCATATTTAGGAGGAACGACCTCCCTCATATTGAGAAAATTCGTCAGGACGGCCTGACTCTAGTGAAGAGGAGTCAGTAGCATGGCTTGGGTTTTTCTGATCTTTGCGGGTCTGTTTGAAATCGTTTGGGCATATTCAATGAAGCTGTCTGAAGGGTTTAGCAAACTTACACCCAGCATCATTACCATTGTGTTCATGATTTTAAGTTTTGGTTTACTGGCCTATGCAATGCGAACCTTGCCGCTAGGGACCGCGTATACCATTTGGACAGGAATTGGTGCGATTGGATCTTTCTTGGTGGGGATTTTTATTTTAGGTGAGCCAGCAACGGCTATGCGGATGTTTGCTGCGGTGCTGATTGTATCGGGCCTGATTTTGATGAAACTCTCATCAAGCTAAATTCATTCAAATATGTAGAGCTTCAAGCGATCCTTCGTTTGAAGCTTTGTTGTTTCTGCTCTATGTAAAAGGTGTGTGACGTATGGCGTGGGTGATTTTAATAGTTGCAGGTTTGCTCGAAGTGGTTTGGGCTTATGCAATGAAAGTATCGGATGGTTTTACTAAACTGACGCCGAGTATTTTGACCCTTGTATTTATGGTGGCCAGTTTTGCGCTGCTGTCTTATGCCATGAAGACCTTACCTTTGGGCACTGCCTATACCGTTTGGACAGGGATCGGCGCGATTGGTTCATTTTTGGTTGGTATTTTGATTTTGGGTGAACCTGCTAATGCCATGCGGATGCTCGCAGCGGTTTTAATCATTTCTGGGCTTGTACTGATGAAACTTTCATCGTCATAATGTTGCATACATAGACAATTTTTGTGGTGAACCATGCGCTTATTTTTTAAATATATGCCATCTCCTGTCGGGATATTGAGACTGGTGGCACATGATCAAGCCTTGGTTGCCGTATTGTGGGAAAATGAAAACCCAAAACGGGTACGTTTAGCTGAGCTGATCGAACACAATCAGCATCCGATTTTGTTGGAAACAGAGAAACAGTTGAGCGAGTATTTTGCGGCAAAGCGTCAGAATTTTGATTTGCCTTTGGATTTTGCGGGGACAGATTTCCAGAAGCAAGTTTGGCAGGCTTTATTGCAAATTCCGTTTGGTGAAACTCGAAGCTATAAAGATATTGCGTTAGAGATTGGCAATGTAAAAGCCGTTCGTGCTGTGGGCGCAGCCAATGGTAAAAATCCGATTTCAATTATTGCGCCGTGTCATCGGGTGGTAGGTGCGAATGGAAAATTGGTCGGCTTTGCAGGTGGTCTGGACAATAAAGATATTTTACTCAAGCTTGAGAAAATTGCGGATTAAGCTCGTTTTCGGAGTTTTTAAGCTTGTTTTTTTATTTTAATAATTTAAAAATCAGTACTTTGTCTTTTAATCTGTATTCTTTTAAAGAATCGTGTCTTTAACTCAAATAACGATGAATAATATGATAAGTCAAATTGTGGGGAATGTGTTTTCAGAGCTGTGGTGGATGCTACTGATCTTGTTCGGGATTGGTCTTTTAAAAGTGTTTAAGCCCTATCTGAAAGGAAAATTCGGCGAGTTCGCAGTTCAAGCGCATGTAAAATTATATTTGGATGAGCGTTATACTTTAATTAACGATGTGACTTTGCCTGATGAGCAGGGCGGAACGACTCAAATTGACCATATTGTATTGAGCCCCTTTGGTGTTTTTGTGATTGAAACCAAAAACTATAAGGGATGGATTTTTGGTGGTGAACGACAAAAGATGTGGACGCAGAAAATTTATAAAAAGAGCTTTAAATTTCAAAATCCGCTGCATCAAAATTATAAACACGTCAAAGTACTGCAAAGTGTGTTGCAAGATATTGTCGATGTAGATTATATCCATTCTGCTGTGGTGTTTATGCCTGAATGCGAGTTCAAAACTGCAATGCCCAGTACGGTATTTAGAGGTAAAGCATGGGTCGATTATATTAAGACCTTTAAAACAGAAGTGATTCCAGCGATGAAACTGAAACGGATTCAGCTTCGGATTGAAAAAGAAGTGTTAGAAAAGTCATGGAAAACCAACCGTGAGCATGTCGCACATTTAAAACAACGCCATCAAGATGGTTAAATACTCCATTTCAAAGCTGACTCATTCATTTTGTGCCGAAAATAAAATCTAGAATTTAAAAAAAGCCAGTCCATGAAGAAATGGACTGGCTTTTACCTTTGCAGTTTTTTCTAACTTAAAAACGCTTTGGAATTTTTTGACCGCCTTCAACAGGTGTTTCTGCCTGTTTTAATACACCAAAGAGCCATGTTTCGGCATGATGTACTGCGACTTTAACACTGTCACCTTGCGCCAAACGACCTGCAATAAAACTCGCCAGCGAACAACCTGAACCGTGATATTCGCCTGCTAAACGCGGGCAGCGAGTTTCAGAAATGAGCTCGCCATTCACAAACAGGGCATTACGAATATAGTCAGGTGTGTCTTCATGACCACCTTTGACCAGTACCGCTTTGGCACCCATTTCAAACAGTTTTTGTGTCGCGGCGTCTAAGTCATCGAGACCCGTTAACGCCCGTAATTCAACTGTATTTGGGGTAATAATGTCCGCCAATGGGATCAGTTCAACAAAAGCTTTGACCAAGGTGGCTTGATCACCCAGTGAACCTCCACTGTTGGCCACCAAAACAGGGTCGAGCACATAATTGTACTCAGGATGTTCACGTAGAAACTCAGCCAGTGCTGCAATATTATCTGTGGTGCCTAACATGCCAGATTTTACGGCTTTAATCGGTAAATCACCGACAACAGCGTGCGCCTGAGCTAACAGCAATTCTTTTGACGTCGCTTCAAAGCCAAACACTTGTTGCGAGTTTTGAACAGTGAGTGCTGTACACGCAATGGCTGCATGCGCACCACTTTGACCAATCGCTTCGATATCGGCCTGTAAACCAGCACCACCTGAAGGGTCTAAACCAGAAAAGCACAGTACGGTTGCGCGCACAGAAATATCCTTGTTGCGAAAATTTGCGATAGTATAGGCAACTTTAGCAGAACTCTCGATAGTATTTTATTTAAAGCCCAAGAAGGATCAGCTGTGATTAAACATATTTTGCTAGATTTAGATGGAACATTAACAGATCCGAAAGTTGGCATTACCACCAGTGCGCGTTATGGCTTAAACAAAGTCGGACACCCCATTGCTGAAGATCTAAACATTGACTGGATTATTGGGCCACCACTAAAAGCATCTTTGGCAAAACTCTTAAATGTTACAGTGGACGATGTTTTGGCAGAGCAAGCTTTATTGGGCTATCGTGAGCGTTTTGCGGTGAAAGGTTTATATGAAAACCATTTATTTGCCGATGTTGAACCGACCTTAAAAAAACTGACCGAGCAGGGCTATCACTTATATTTGGCGACAGCAAAACCAGAAGTCTATGCCCGTCAAATCTTAGAGCATTTCAATTTACTGCAATACTTCGTGCATCCTTATGGCAGTGAGCTGAACGGTGAGCGGACCAATAAGGGAGAGTTGATTGCTTATATTTTAGAAAAAGAGCAGTTAAAAGCGGAAGAGTGTCTGATGGTTGGTGATCGTGAGCATGACATTTTGGGTGCACGTCGCAACGGCATTGAAACCATTGCGGTGGAATACGGTTATGGTTCTGATCAAGAGTTGACGGAAGCAGCACCTAAAGCACGAATTAAAACCTTTGCCGATATCTTGGACTTGATTTAACGCAGATAGGATTTAATGCGGACAGGATTTAAAGAACGTCTTTTCGGCTGCGCACGACTTTTCTATATTGAAATAGTCGTGCGCAGGGATTAAAAATTAAAGTCCTAACATTCGTCTAATTTCATTTGCTAACAGTGCAGGATTGACCTGTTGATGGGGAATGGTAAGGCTGTTGAAGCCATCACCACGAAATTTACGATCCACTTCCAAAAGCACATGGGTTTGATGTTGCTCTGCCACAAAGGACACTTCAACTTCATTGATGCTGTTGAACAATTGCGTAGGTTTAAATTCAAGTTCTTGATAACAACCAATGCTCGAGTGGAAGCCGTTGCCACGTAGTTGGCCTTTTTCAACATCGACGGTCATCAACTGAAAACCGCATTGCTGCATGGCTTGAATAAATGCCTGCATGCTTGGTGTCGGTAAAATCTGTAAATAGTCTTTATCCGTTGCATCGAGCCCCCAGTCCACATCTAAATGCGTATGTAACCACACTCGGGTTTTATTGATGCGGCAAGGCACATCTGTAACTGGTGTTTCAAAGGGCAGTTGAATTGAAAAAGGAAATGCATGTGACTGATGGGCTTGTAACTCAAAAGCCCCGCTAATGTGCCATTCAGCAATACTTAACGCGCTATTGTATTCAGCATCATCTGACTCAACCTCGGCTATGGTCATGAGCTTTAAATAAATACCGTTGATAATTTTATTAGACGCGGCACCTTTAAAAATAACCTCACCCTGAATGGCTTGACCCGCTTGTGGTGCGGTGGTGTGTAGACGAGTATCCACTTGAATGCCTTGTAAGCCAAGACTAGACATGAGTTTGTTAAACATGGTGCAGAACTTCCAATAGGGAATCGATAGATTTTAAACATTTAAAGTGAATGCATTTTTAAGATGCATATTTTTAATAAGCTGTTAGCGAATGTCCAAATAAAAACTTTCTTTGACTTCTTCCATCACAATATAACTGTGCGATGATGCTGAAGAGGGCAGTTTTTTTAGTAAATCACCCAATAGGCATCGGTAAGCACTCATTTCTTTTAAACGGGCTTTGACTAAATAATCGAATTCACCTGAAATCAGATGGCATTCTAAAACTTCAGGGATTTCGACCAAGTCACGTGCCACTTGATCAAACACATCGCCAGACTTGGCCGACAGCTTAATCTCTAAAAACACCAATAAGTTTCGATCGACCAGTTGTGGATTGAGGCGTGCGTAGTAACCCATGATAATACCGTCGCGCTCTAAGCGTTTGACACGTTCCGAACACGGTGTGGTTGAGAGGTTAACGCGAGAGGCCAATTCACTAATCGCAATTCGTCCATCATGCTGCAAAATGTCTAAAATCTGCTGATCAATCCGATCTAATTTACGCATTATAAATTTCCTATGTTTAGAATTTTAGCGCGACAAAAATGGCGATTTACCTAGATTATAATGTTAAAAACAGTGAAAAAAACTATTAACCTAAAAATATACTAGTTAAATAAACTAGTGTGTGTGTAAGGGATCAGTCATGCGTGTAATTGTCTTAGGTAGTGGTGTCATCGGTGTTGCAAGTGCGTATTACCTTGCACAACAAGGCGCAAGCGTTACGGTTTTAGACCGTCAAGCTGGTCCTGCTGAAGAAACTAGCTTTGGTAACGCAGGGCAAATCTCTCCAGGTTATTCTACACCGTGGGCTGCACCCGGTATTCCGTTTAAAGCCGTAAAGTGGATGTTCCAACACCATGCACCGTTAGCGATTAACATCGATGGTAGCATGTGGCAGTTGAACTGGATGGCACAAATGTTGAAAAACTGCAATCCACAAAGCTATGCTATTAACAAAGAACGTATGACGCGTGTTGCTGAATACAGCCGTGACTGTTTACGTGAACTGCGTAAAGAAACAGGCATTCACTATGAAAACCGTGCGAAAGGAACTTTGCAGGTTTTCCGTAATGAAGCACAGCTTGATGCAGTACAACGTGACATCCAAGTGTTAAAAGAATGTGGCGTCGACTATGAACTATTATTAAAAGATGACTTAGCCAAAGTCGAGCCAGCTTTAGCCTATGCCAAAGACAAACTGGTTGGTGGTTTACATTTACCGAATGATGAAACAGGTGACTGTTACCTATTTACCAATGCTTTGGCAAACCTTGCGAAAGACATGGGCGTAGAATTTAAATTTAACCAAAATGTTGAAAAACTAGTGGTTGAAGGAGATGAAATCAAAGGCGTAGTGGTTGATGGTCAAGTGCTTACAGCAGACCGTTATGTGCTTGCTTTTGGTAGTTATTCACGTGATTTCTTAAAACCATTGAATTTGAATTTGCCTGTCTATCCTGTCAAAGGCTATTCATTGACGATCCCAATTGTTGATCCTGCATTTGCACCGCAGTCTACGGTGCTTGATGAAACTTATAAAATTGCCATTACGCGTTTTGACCAACGTATCCGTGTGGGTGGTATGGCTGAACTGAGTGGTTTCAACCACGGTTTAAACCAAGACCGCCGTGCGACCTTGGAAATGGTGACTCAAGACTTATTCCCAGGTGGAAATTTAGCTGAAGCAAGTTTCTGGACCGGTTTACGTCCAATGACACCAGATTCTACGCCGATTATTGGTGCAACTCGTTTTAAAAACTTATTCTTGAATACAGGACATGGCACCTTGGGTTGGACCATGGCATGTGGTTCAGGCAAGCTTATTAGTGACTTGGTGATGAATCATCAACCAGACATCAGTACTGAAGGTCTATCGATTCAACGTTATCCTTCAGCAGCCTAATCCGTTTTAGGTCATATTGATTCAAGGAAGAAGAAAATGCCACGTCCAATTGCTGCAGTGATTCATATCCAATCACTGCAGCATAATTTAAATATTGCTCGCACGAAAATGCCGAATAGCCAAGTCTACGCGGTGGTCAAAGCCAATGCCTATGGTCATGGGATTGAACGTGTCTATCAAGCATTCAAATCTGCTGATGGTTTTGCGCTGCTCGATTTGGCGGAGGCGAAATGCATCCGAGCTTTGGGCTGGACAGGTCCAGTTCTGTTACTCGAAGGTATTTTCTCAGAGCAAGATCTATTTGACTGTCATGAGCTGGGTCTAAGCTTCAGTATTCATAGTGAATATCAACTCGAATGGTTAGCGCGTTTTCCTTTAGAGGCGCAGTTCGATGTTTATTTAAAAATGAACAGCGGCATGAATCGTTTAGGTTTCCGTCCTGAACAGTACCGTCAAGTGTGGCAGCAGCTTTCCAGCTTGCCTCAAGTTCAGCGTTTGACTCATATGATGCATTTTTCGGATGCCGATGGTGAGCGTTTCGGGCGTGACGGCATTGCGCATCAATGTCAGTTATTTGATGAGATTACCCATGATCTGCCGGGTGCGCGCTCAGTCAGCAACAGTGCATCTATCTTACGCCATCAGCAGCTGCAGTCGGATGTAATCCGCAGCGGCATCATGCTGTATGGCAGCTCTCCAGATTATCCAAGCCACTCGATTCAGGACTGGGACTTGCAACCAGCCATGAGTTTGCGCAGTGAGCTGATTGCTATTCAGCAGTTAAAAGCAGGCGATAGTGTCGGTTATGGCTCAAAGTTCATTGCTGAAAACGACATGCGTGTGGGTATTGTGGCTTGTGGTTATGCCGATGGTTATCAACGGATTACCGCAACAGGTACGCCTATTTTAGTCGATGGACAACGCAGTAGCTTGGTCGGACGGGTCAGCATGGACATGTTAGCAGTCGATTTATCTCACCTCCCAAATGCCCAAGTTGGCAGCGAAGTGGTGCTGTGGGGTACATCGAAACAGGGCACTGTGCTTAGCATTGATGAAGTCGCAGCAGGTTCAGGCACGATTGGCTATGAGCTGATGTGTGCTGTCACTGCACGTGTCAATTTTATCCAAGATTAAATTTTATTTTTATACAGTTTCATACAAGGAAAGACCTATGTCACATTCAGACATTCAAAAATTCAATACCAACGAAGTCATGAGTGCAGTCACTGTGTTTAATCAAGTGGTGTATTTGTCAGGGCAAGTGCCAAAAAATACCGACAATGATGTCGCAGGTCAGACCCGTGAAATTTTAGCAACGATTGATGAGCTTTTAGCTTTGGCAAATACAGATAAATCACGTTTGTTATCTGCTCAGCTTTACATCAAAAATCTCTCTGATTTTTCAACAGTCAATGCGATTTGGATTGATTGGATGAATGGTTGTGTAGCGCCTTCACGTGCCACGATTCAGGCTGATTTGGTTAATCCAAACTGGTTGATCGAAATTGCAGTGACAGCTGCACAAAACTAATTTTTTAAACTCTCCCCGTGTATATCAGCGCTTGGGTTTCAACCGAAGTGCTGATGAGCGTATAAATGCCGCCCGTTAGGATAACGAGCACTGTATGAACATGGTTTATACGCAAAAAAGGACTTTAACAGGATGTTAAATTATGACGACTACCCCACAAGCTGACGGTGCAAATGCATCATCGCATGAATTACAACGGAAATTATCCAACCGTCACCTGCAATTGATTGCCATTGGTGGCGCGATTGGTACGGGCCTGTTCATGGGTTCGGGAAAAACCATCTCTCTTGCTGGTCCTTCTATTCTGATCATTTATATGATTATCGGGACCATGTTCTTTTTCCTAATGCGTGCATTGGGCGAAATTTTATTGTCAAATTTGCACTATAAGTCGTTTATCGACATGGCTCATGATCTGATTGGGCCGGGTGCGGGCTATTACATCGGCTGGTCGTATTGGCTCGGTTGGGTCTTGGTCGGTATTGCGGACTTGGCCGCCATTATTAACTATCTCGGCTTTTGGCTCCCGCCAGACATGGCCTTTACTCCCATGGGGCAGGCTTTAATCAGTGTCGGCTGTGTGCTGTTTGTCCTTGGGTTAAATTTGCTGACTGTGAAACTCTTTGGTGAAATTGAATTTTGGTTTGCTTTAATCAAAATTTTAGCCATTTTAGGGCTGATCGTGATTGGTGGCTTTATGGTGTTTAGCCATTTCCAAGCACCGGGCGGTTCAGTTGCAAGCTTCAGTCATGTTTGGTCACATGGTGGTATGTTCCCTCAAGGTGGCAGTGGCTTTTTAGCAGGTTTTCAAATTGCACTCTTTGCCTTTGTCGGTGTAGAGCTGATTGGAACCATGGCTGCTGAAACCAAAGATCCTGAAAAGAACTTACCGAAAGCAGTGAATGCGATTCCAACCCGTATCATTTTGTTCTATGTCTTGTCATTATTTGTGGTGATGTCGGTGACGCCGTGGAATCAAATTCCTGCGGATCAAAGTCCGTTCGTTTCACTATTTTTACATGCAGGTATCCCGACTTCAGCCATCATTATGAACTTGGTGGTGCTGTCTTCAGTGATGTCTTCAATGAATAGTGGCGTGTTCTCTACATCACGTATGCTGTTTGGTTTGGCAAGAGAAGGGCAAGCACCACAGAGTCTAGCGCGTTTATCAAAACGTGCGGTACCAGCAAAAGGCTTATTCTTCTCATGTGCTTTTATCATGGCAGGTGCGGCGCTACAGTACTTTGTACCAAATACGGTTGAAGCCTTTACATTAGCCAGTTCATTGTGTGTGATTCTGTTCATTAGTATCTGGAGCATTATTATGGTGTGCTATATCCGCTACCGTAAATTGCGTCCTGAGCTACATGCAAAATCGACCTTTAAAATGCCGGGCGGTGTTTGGATGTCTTATGTGGTCTTAATCTTCTTGTTCTTTACGTTGATTATTTTGAGTCTAGAGGCGGATACTCTTCGCGCACTCATGATCAGTCCACTATGGGTGATTATTTTAGCCGTGACGTATCAATTGCTGTACAAACCGCGTATGAAAAAACGTCTGTTAGGGCAGCAACTGGATAACTAATTAACATTTATTCTTTACTCTTGATATTTGAAAGAAAGCCCTGCAAAAGCAGGGCTTTCTTTTTGCTTGAGCTGAATCAATAGGTTCTAATTCAGTGTTAGATCATTGTATGATTTTATATATAAAAGCTGTCTAAATCAGGTGATTTCACTTTAAATGAGGCACTTTAAAATTTTAATAATGATTTATGCGTAATTATAAAATCGACATTCTGCGTGGTGTGTCCATCCTATTGGTGCTGATTCATCATTTCAATATCCCTTATAAATTACACGATACCTTTCTCGGCATCCCCATTGGGAGTGAGAGCTTAAGTACCTTGATTGCAAGAAATGGCAACTATGGTGTGACCATGTTTTTTGTCATTTCAGGTTTTTTGATTACCCAGCATACCTTACAGCGTAGTGGGTCTTTGGCGCAGATTAAGCTGAAAGATTTTTATATCCGTCGTATTGCCCGCATCATGCCGTGTCTGGTGTTATTGGTTGCGATGGTCAGTGTGCTCGGAAGTTTAGGGTTGCAACCCTTTCTCAATCAGTCGCCCAATGGCGTAGAGGTGTCCTATGCTGTGACTATTCTTTCAGCTTTGAGTTTCTGGATGAATCTACTGATTATTGAATACGGCTGGGTGAACTATGCCTTGGGCGTATTGTGGTCTTTATCGGTTGAAGAGGTCTTCTATTTAGCATTTCCTGTCCTGTGTTTAGCACTGGGTCGAGGCAAAGGCTTTATTGTTTTTTTGCTCGCTGTCATCGCGTATGCACCGTATTTTCGTGCACTCCATTTTGGCGAGGAAAGCGGCGCTTATCTGTATCATTATTTCTCCAGCTTTGATGGAATTGCCATTGGCTGCCTCACCGCAATTTATGCGCAACATTTTAAAGGTACCATTTACAATCCCAACGTAATTGTTGCTGTGACAACGTTTCTGATGGCTGGTTTATATTTTTATGCACCCATCAAAGAGGTGAGTATTTGGGGCATCAGCGTATTTGCGCTACTTACGGCGTTACTCATATTGTGTTTTACCCAAGACCCGAAAGTTAAACCTACCTCATCCACGGCCCGCAGTTTGGTCTGGATTGGACAGCGTAGCTATGAAATGTATTTGTTTCACTTAATTGTTCTCGGCTTAATGAAAGTGGTGTATTTCCCAAAAGAAACTTTAGCGGCTGAAAAGCTGATGTTGTTGCCTGTTTATTTTATCGCGGTGTTTATTTTGAGTTGGGCGATTGAGAAATATTATTCGACCCCGCTCAATTTAAAAATTCGTCAATCTTGGATACGCTCGTAGCGCGGATCTTTAGCTGCGCTGTTAATTTTTTATAGGCATTAAAAAGCCCCGAATCAATCGGGGCTTTTTAAGTGTGGGATTTTAAAATGTCGGTTTAACCACGACTAAAATCACCACAGCAAATAAAATGAGGGTCGGCATTTCATTAAAGAAGCGCCAGAACTTGTGTGACTTGTAGTGCGCATGACCAATCAATTTCTTACGGTAATAACCGCAGACAAAATGGTAAATCACCAACAGTCCAACCAAGCCGACTTTGAGGTAGAACCACAGGGCTTCATGGTAGTGGCGCGTTGCATCACCCCAATCGACCAAGAAATGTGCCGTGATCAGTGTTGCAATCATCGACGGCCACATAATGCCACGGTACAACTTACGTTCCATGACCTCAAAACGTTGATGACTGACGGCATCATCACTCATGGCATGGTAAACATAGAGCCGTGGTAAGTAGAATAATGCAGCGAACCAACACACCACGGCAATAATATGTAATGCTTTTACCCACAAGAAAGCATCAGAAGGAGCATCCATCAAGTCACCCTAAAATGGGCGGCTTAGCCTTCCCACTTTTTGAAAATGAGACATGCATTTACGCCGCCAAAACCGAAACTGTTACTCATCACAGTATTCAATTTTGCGTCACGTTTTTCAAGCACGATATCAAATGGTTTTGCGCCTTCATCCAGTTCAGTCACGTTGATGTTTGGTGCAATAAAGTCATTTTGCATCATTAGGACTGAGTAGATCGCTTCTTGCACGCCAGCAGCACCTAAGCTATGACCTGTCATTGATTTGGTTGAGCTCAGTGGAGGAACTTGACCTTCGCCAAATGCACGTTCCATTGCTTTTAATTCAGTGATGTCACCCGCAGGCGTTGACGTACCATGCGTATTCACATAGTCAATTTTGTCTACGCCGTGTTGTTTTGCTTCTTCAAGTGCCATCAGTACACAACGTGTCGCACCTTCACCCGATGGCGCAACCATGTCTGCACCGTCAGAGTTTGCCGCATAGCCCACAACTTCAGCCAAAATGTTGGCACCACGTGCTTGCGCATGTTCTAAAGACTCAAGCACTACAAAACCGCCACCGCCAGCAATCACGAAACCGTCGCGGTCAGCAGAGTATGGACGAGACGCTGTTTCTGGCGTGTCATTGTACTTCGAGCACAGTGCGCCCATGGCATCAAACAACAAGCTTTGAGACCAGTGATCTTCTTCACCGCCACCCGCAAGCATTAAGTCTTGTTTACCCAATTGAATCAGGTTGTAGGCATAACCAATTGCATCAGCAGACGTTGCGCATGCGCTGGTAATGGTGTGTGCAACACCTTGCATTTTAAAAGCAACACCAACGTTTGCCGTAATGGTGTTCGACATATTACGTGGTACGAAGAACGGACCAACTTTACGTGCGCCTTTGGTGTCTAACAATTCTTTCATTTCAACTACAGATGCAGTTGAACCACCACCTGAACCGCCCGCGATACCATAGCGTGGGTTGCCACCAATTTGCTCTGCTGTTAAGCCTGCATTTTCAACCGCAGCAACTGCAGCATTGTATGCATACATGGCACAAACACCCATAAAGCGTTTTAGCTTACGGTCGATACCATCAAAGTCTTGTTCAGCAGCAGCGCTGATATGACTTTTAAAATTGAGTTCAGCATAGGTTGGGTTAAAACGTGTCCCAGAAATCCCGTTTTGTAATGCATGAGTAACTTCTTCCAAAGTATTACCGATACATGAGTTGATACCCATGCCAGTGATTACTACACGTTTCATTTAAAGATCCCTTATATGGTGGTTTTGCAGAGTTACGCTTAAAGATGAATCAACAATTTATTTCTAAGCCAATTGCAACTCTTATGTTTTCAATGCAGATCATAATAGCAGAAAGAATTTTTAATTCTTATGGCAAATCCTATGCCAATTTGACTTGTCTTAAAATCGGGAGCAGGGCATTTCAAATTTACTAAAAGATACATATTGTTATTGAGATAAATGCGTACTACACCTAGTATTTAGCTAGAAATCAAAGATTATAAAATACGGAGTACGGAATGGCCGATTCAAACAATAAACAGCGCAGTGGTTTCTTTTCAAATGCCTTCGGAGTGGCTAAAAAGCTCAGCCATACAGGTTTAAACATATTAAACCAAGTAAGCCCAGATACGGTCTCAGCACTGACCAATGCTACAACTGGTAATAGTGCGAGTACAAAAACAAAATCGAAAAATAAGCGTTATGAACAGCCCCAGCAAGTCTTAAAAGACCATCTGCCGACAGTATCACGTCATTTATTAGGGCGTCATTATGTCAACGTAAATCGAGTCGCGCATTTTGTGTCGCCACAACTTTCCGATAAAGCCGCAGATTATTTTTTTAGCCAGCTTAATCAATTTAGCTCGAGTATGAGCTCGGTCGATGCCGTTTTAGATGAAGCGGGCGTGCGTGATTTAGAAATGTTGACCCAAGATGTCGACCGTTCAAAGCGGATTAGTCAGGCACTGTCCGAACAAAATAAAATTATTGCTATCTTGCAAGGTGCACTGACTGGAGCAACGGGCTTTGTGGGCTCAACCGTAGATGTCCCTGCTTCCTTGGTGATGTCGTTACGTATGATTTACCAAGTGGGACGTTCTTATGGTTTTGACTTAAGTAAAGAATCCGATCAAGACATCGTCCAGTTTATTTTTAAACAGATTGATCTTGGGCTGATTGCAGAAAAACAAACTTTGTTGATGGCGATAAAAGCCATTTCAAGTACCTTGCAAACGCACGATGTCTCTCAGTTACAACAGCTTTTAGGTTCAAGTAATGAGATTGAAGCCTTAAAGAAATGGTTGACCAATGCCGATGGTCAGCTGAAATGGGGGCAGTCGATTGCTAACCTCTCGCTACTGAATAAGTTAGCCAAACTTACACCAATTGCCAGTGCAGGGGTAAGTGCAGTTTATAGTTTGCGCCTTGTTGATGATGTACACCAAAAAGCACAACTGGTTTTTTCACAAGCCCGCCAGTATATCATCCAACAAAAAGATACCAGTCTGAGTGCTTTAACAGCATATGAACGCTCACTTGAGCTTTTGGTGAAAGCCTCACCACGACTGCTGTCACAGCGCAGTACATCAGATACCGATAGCTCAGATTTGAAGCTTGGGGCTGAAGTGGAGTTAAATGGTCATCAAAGTATTGCTAAGGTTAAAATCCAGAAAAAGTCCGACAAAGTCACAGCGCCTGTCGCAACCGAAGAGCGTGTTCAACAAGGGCTAGAACAGCTCGCAGATCAAATGGTTGAACCCCATGATGCTGTCACACCGCAGCAACCAGCCCTACAAATAGAAGAAGATCTTGCAGACTTATATGCAATGGATGAGGTTGAAGACACCACACACAACAATCGTGAGTCTTTTACGGAAAATGAACCTGACATAGCTTCAAAAGTGGCAGCGCAACCTGCAGTAGAGCCGACAGAAAAAAAGGTTACAAAAAGACGAAATGCTCCAAGTAAAAAATAAACCTTTTAAAATAGATAGAAATTTGTAAAAGCCCTGATTTGGTCAACATTACATGTAGTTTGAAATGTTGACCATTTTTACGTCTTAGCTTACAATTGCATGCCCTCAAAAAGTCGTCTTTTTTTGGGTTTTTTATTAACGGGAGAATTGCCAAATGGCAACAACAAATCAGTTGATCCGTAAGGGTCGTACGACTTTAGTTGAAAAATCTAAAGTTCCTGCGTTGAAGGCTTGTCCACAACGTCGTGGTGTTTGTACACGTGTTTACACAACTACACCTAAAAAACCTAACTCAGCAATGCGTAAAGTTTGCCGTGTGCGTTTAACTTCTGGCTTTGAAGTTTCAAGCTACATCGGTGGTGAAGGCCACAACCTACAAGAGCACAGTGTTGTTCTTATCCGTGGTGGTCGTGTTAAAGACTTACCAGGTGTACGTTACCATACCGTTCGTGGTTCTTTAGACTGTGCTGGTGTGAAAGATCGTAACCAGTCTCGTTCTAAATACGGTACTAAACGTCCTAAGAAATAATCTTTCGAGATTAACTTCTTAGTTCGCTAGAACTGCAATCCTTTATCGTCTCGCTTGTCTGATTTCTGCATTAATTTTGTGAAATTCAAGCGACGTGTAGTAAGGCCAGCGAAAGCACATGACACTTTGTGCTACGGCTGGATTAACCTGAAGTGTCATATATATAGGTAGTTTAAAATGCCAAGACGTCGCGTAGTTGCTGCTCGTGAAATCCTTCCGGATCCTAAGTTCAGCAGCCAAACAATCGCTAAATTCATGAACCACGTAATGCAAGATGGTAAAAAATCTATTGCTGAAAGTATCGTTTACGGTGCTTTAGACCGCGTTCAAGAAAAAAACAAAGTAGACCCAGTTGAATTTTTCGAGACTACTCTTGAAAAAGTTCGTCCTATGGTTGAAGTAAAAGCACGCCGTGTTGGTGGTGCTACTTATCAAGTACCTATGGAAGTACGCCCATCCCGTCGTACTGCTCTAGCTATGCGTTGGTTAGTAGATGCTGCTGCTAAGCGTTCTGAAAAAACTATGGCTTTACGTCTTGCTGGTGAGTTGCTTGATGCAGCTGAAGGTAAAGGCGCAGCGGTTAAAAAACGTGATGACGTGCATCGTATGGCTGAAGCCAACAAAGCATTCTCTCACTACCGCTTCTAAGCGACTAAAACAGCCCCTATTCAGGAGGGTGATAGCTTGGCTTACGCCAAACTGTCATCGAATCGCTTTAAGCTGTTCGTCAGCTTAAAGCGCCTGTTTTAAACAACAAAATTTAGGAATGCAAGAAATCATGGCTCGTCAAACCCCAATTTCTCGTTATCGTAACATTGGTATTTCTGCGCACATTGATGCTGGTAAAACCACGACTACAGAACGTATTTTGTTCTACACAGGTGTATCTCACAAAATTGGTGAAGTACACGATGGTGCAGCAACTATGGACTGGATGGAGCAAGAGCAAGAACGTGGTATTACCATTACTTCTGCTGCTACGACTACATTCTGGTCAGGTATGTCTAAACAGTTCCCTGAACACCGTATCAACGTAATTGATACACCGGGACACGTTGACTTCACAATTGAAGTTGAACGTTCTATGCGTGTTCTTGATGGTGCGTGTATGGTTTACTGTGCTGTAGGTGGTGTACAACCTCAGTCTGAAACTGTATGGCGTCAAGCGAACAAATACCAAGTGCCTCGTTTAGCATTCGTGAACAAGATGGACCGTACTGGTGCCAACTTCTTCCGTGTTGTTGAGCAAATGAAGACACGTTTAGGTGCATCTCCAGTACCTGTAGTAATCCCTGTTGGCGCTGAAGAAAACTTCCAAGGCGTAATCGACTTGATCGAAATGAAAGCGATCATTTGGGACGAAGCTTCACAAGGTATGAAGTTTGAATACGGTGAAATCCCGGCTGAACTTCAAGCTACTGCTGAAGAATGGCGTGTAAACATGGTTGAAGCTGCTGCTGAAGCTTCTGAAGAGCTAATGGACAAATACCTAGAAGAAGGCGATCTTTCTAAAGAAGATATCGTTAATGGTCTACGTGTTCAAACTTTGGCTTGTCAAATTCAACCAATGCTTTGTGGTACAGCATTCAAAAACAAAGGTGTTCAACGTATGTTGGACGCAGTAATTGAATTCTTACCATCGCCTACAGAAGTTAAAGCGATTGAAGGTGTTCTTGACGATAAAGCTGAAACTAAAGCGATTCGTGAAGCATCTGACGAAGCTCCGTTCTCTGCACTTGCGTTCAAAATCATGAACGATAAATTCGTAGGTAACTTAACTTTCGTACGTGTTTACTCTGGTGTTCTTAAACAAGGTGATTCTGTTTATAACCCAGTTAAATCTAAACGTGAACGTATCGGCCGTATCGTGCAAATGCACGCGAACGATCGTCAAGACGTTGAAGAAATTCGTGCGGGTGATATCGCTGCGTGTGTAGGTCTTAAAGACGTAACTACAGGTGATACACTTTGTGATGAGAAAAATGTCATCACACTTGAGCGTATGGAATTCCCAGAGCCAGTAATTGCATTGGCTGTTGAACCAAAAACTAAAGCTGACCAAGAAAAAATGTCAATTGCTTTAGGTCGTTTGGCTAAGGAAGATCCATCATTCCGCGTTCGTACTGATGAAGAGTCAGGTCAAACAATCATCGCTGGTATGGGTGAACTTCACCTTGACATTATTGTTGACCGTATGAAGCGTGAATTCGGTGTTGAAGCAAACATTGGTAAACCAATGGTTTCTTACCGTGAAACGATCAAAAAGTCAGTTGAACAAGAAGGTAAATTCGTTCGTCAAACTGGTGGTAAAGGTAAATTTGGTCACGTATACGTACGTTTAGAGCCAATGGATGCTGATGCTGGTAAAGACTACGAGTTCGCTGAAGAAGTTGTTGGTGGTGTAGTTCCTAAAGAATTCTTCGGTGCTGTGGATAAAGGTATCCAAGAGCGTATGAAGAATGGTGTCCTTGCTGGTTACCCAGTTGTTGGCATCAAAGCTACATTGTTTGACGGTTCTTACCACGATGTCGATTCGGACGAATTATCGTTCAAAATGGCAGGTTCTTATGCCTTCCGTGACGGTTTCATGAAAGCAGATCCTATCTTGCTTGAACCGATCATGAAAGTTGAAGTAGAAACTCCAGAAGACTACATGGGCGATATCATGGGTGACTTAAACCGTCGTCGTGGTATGGTTCAAGGTATGGATGACTTGCCTGGCGGTACTAAAGCAATTAAAGCTGAAGTTCCACTTGCAGAGATGTTTGGTTACGCGACTCAAATGCGTTCTATGTCTCAAGGCCGTGCAACATACTCTATGGAATTTGCTAAATATGCTGAAACTCCACGTAACGTGGCTGAAGGCATTATTTCTAAATTCCAGTCTGGCGGTAAAAAAGGTGACGACGAGTAATCTTTCGATTACTATAAGCCCAAACTAATTCATAGTTAAAAACCAAGTGCTCATGCAGTGATCCTGCATGAGTAGTTTAAAAAGGAAGATC
>NZ_JBICLH010000051.1:0-938 GCF_043105125.1 Acinetobacter sp. TYF_19 | reverse complement strand
CCTTGATTGGCTTCAATTAATTTGATGGCTTCAGCTTTAAATTCTGTGGTGTAAGTCTTGTGTTTCTTGCTCATGGTAAACTCCTGATGAGTGTGTTTAGTTTACCAAGTTAAAACCTCCTGTTTTTTCAGCACACATCAAGTATTCTTGATCCATATAAACCCTATTTACTCCATCGTGTAAATGCAGCACATCCTGAATGGATTCCTGCCGTTGTGCTCTACCAGGAAATTTTAGGGTTGGGATATCCAGGAAAGATCAGGATCTTGAGGGAATATCTTGCAACATTAAAACCAGTTGCCAAACTGGAGCCAGTCATTCGTTTTGAAACCCAACCTGGCCAACAAATGCAGGTGGATTTCACCACAATTCGACGCAACAACACGACTTTGAAAGCCTTTGTCGCAACATTAGGGTATTCCAGAGCGACTTTCGTGAAATTTTATGATCATGAACGTACGGATGCATGGATCGATGGTCTGGAAAATGCATTTCAGTTCTTTGCAGGAGTACCTCAGGAAATCCTGTTTGATAACGCTAAAACGATCATGATTGAACGGGATGCCTATCAGGAGGGGCAGCATAAATGGAATCCCAAACTGCTCGACTGCGCCAAGAAATACAGCTTTCGTCCCCGCGTATGTAAGCCCTACCGTGCACAGACCAAAGGCAAAGTTGAACGCTTTAATGGATACCTCAAATCAAGCTTTATTGTGCCATTGAAAGCAAGCCTGAAGACTTCGGGTTTACTGTTAGATGTTGATGTCGCCAATGCCCACATTGGCCGGTGGCTGCATGAAACCGCCAATCAGCGGATTCATGCCACCACGCAAGAAAAACCGGCAGTTCGACTGCAACAGGAGCAGCAAAAATTTACGCCATTACCGCAATCAGATACAGGTTCTAGCACTGTACCTGTTGCAGCAGCACAGCATGTC
>NZ_JBICLH010000050.1:0-2106 GCF_043105125.1 Acinetobacter sp. TYF_19 | reverse complement strand
AATTTCTCAGGGACGAAGTTGGATCGTCCTGAACTAAACAGGTTGCTCACAGAAGCAAACCAAGGCGACACGGTATTGGTAGAAAGCGTTGATCGTCTGTCCCGTCTAAGCCAAGCAGACTTCCAAGAACTTAAGCGTAGAATCCAAGAGAAGGGGCTTCGCTTAGTAGTTGCTGACCTTCCGACTACTCATCAACTAATTCAAACCAATGACAGTATTACAAGTTCGATCCTAGATCTCATCAACAATATGCTGATTGATCTACTTGCTACTATGGCTCGTTTGGATAACGAGAAACGTATAGAAAGGATCAAGCAAGGCTTAGAGCGTTCAGGGTACAAACCATCAGGTAAGAAACCAAATGAAGCCAAGCACAAAAGAATCAAGGAGTTGCTTGCTACAAATAACATGACTAAGCAGGAAATTGCGAAAGCTGTTGGTTGTGGGGTAGCTACTGTGTATCGAGTAATGAACCAAGGAGAAGATGCAGAGCTGAATCAGCTTGTCGAATCTCGTGCACAACAAGGCAGGATTCGAGTAGCCATTGAAGACCTTTAGTTGAAATGTTAGCCACTTTTTTGGTTTCTATCGTCACTGCCCTAACCGGCATGACTTGCGATACATGAAGTGGCATTATTACTTCATAACCTATAGGTGTTTGCCTATAAGCCAAACTTTCTATAGTCTTTGACAATTACAATTCATAAAAACTAAGTATGCCTGATCAACAGCTTTCCCTCAGTGAATACCTCGAAACAGTTCAAGAGATCGTAAAGATTTCCTTTGGTGATCCTGTATGGGTTAAAGCTGAAATTAGAAGCCTGAACACCAAGAGTGGTCACTGCTACCTAGAACTTGCTGAAAAAGAAGAGGGCACTGATAAAGTCATTGCAACTTGTAAAGGAACCATTTGGAAGTCCACTGCAGCTAAGCTCCTGTACAAGTTTCAGAACGAAAGTGGAATGGAGCTGTCAAAGGACCTGAATGT
The DNA here is from genome assembly GCF_043105125.1 of Acinetobacter sp. TYF_19. Lineage (NCBI taxonomy): Bacteria > Pseudomonadati > Pseudomonadota > Gammaproteobacteria > Moraxellales > Moraxellaceae > Acinetobacter > Acinetobacter sp. TYF_19. Next base: position 1,118 of record NZ_JBICLH010000050.1, on the reverse strand, counting down.
CCTGATTAAAGTCAAAGCCAGCTTTAGTCCGCAATATGGGTTCTCAGTAAACATTGAAGATATTGACTCAAGCTTTACGCTCGGTGATCTTGCGAGACGTTACCAACAGATCGTAAAGCAACTCACAGAAGATGGTTTGATTGACAAGAATAAGAAGCTCCCTACACCATTTGACATCAGCAAAGTCCTCGTCATTGCACCTGAACAAGCTGCAGGATTAGGAGACTTTAGGAAGGATGCTGATATTCTGCATAAAGCTGGGGTCTGTGAATTCATCTATCACTCAGCAACATTTCAAGGAAATACTGCAGCAGCAAGTATCATTGCTTCTTTAAGCCAAGGATTAAGACAGTGGGCGAATGAATACAAAACACCTCCTGACTTGATTGTCATCATTCGTGGTGGTGGTGCTGTCAATGATTTGGCTTACTTGAATGATTACGACCTAGCTGCTTTGCTTTGCAAACGATCAGTACCAATTTGGGTTGGTATTGGACATGAACGAGATAAGACCATTCTCGATGAAATTGCACAACGATCTTTTGATACACCAAGTAAAGTGATTGGCGGTATTAGAAACCATATTGCTGAACGTGTATTCCAGAGCGACTTTCGTGAAATTTTATGATCATGAACGTACGGATGCATGGATCGATGGTCTGGAAAATGCATTTCAGTTCTTTGCAGGAGTACCTCAAGAAATCCTGTTTGATAACGCTAAAACGATCATGATTGAACGGGATGCCTATCAGGAGGGGCAGCATAAATGGAACCCCAAACTGCTCGATTGCGCCAAGAAGTACAGCTTTCGTCCCCGCGTATGTAAGCCCTACCGTGCACAGACCAAAGGCAAAGTTGAACGCTTTAATGGATACCTCAAATCAAGCTTTATTGTGCCATTGAAAGCAAGCCTGAAGACTTCGGGTTTACTGTTAGATGTTGATGTCGCCAATGCCCACATTGGCCGGTGGCTGCATGAAACCGCCAATCAGCGGATTCATGCCACCACGCAAGAAAAACCGGCTGTTCGACTGCAACAGGAGCAGCAAAAATTTACGCCATTACCACAATCAGATACAGGTTCTGGCACTGTACCTGTTGCAGCAGCACAGCATGTC
>NZ_JBICLH010000004.1:0-14683 GCF_043105125.1 Acinetobacter sp. TYF_19 | reverse complement strand
TTTCACTTTGATTAAGAAATTTAGCGTTTTCTTAATTCTCGAGCTGTAATCTACGCTCAGATAATGCTTTGCTCACCACTTGATAACCCGCAGTCATACCTAAAGTCGCCATAATGCCTGCCACGATTATGTCTGGCCACAAACTGCCTGTACCAAACACACCTATTGCAGCAAAAATAACTGCCACATTCCCAATCGCATCATTTCGGCTACAGAGCCAGACCGATTGCATATTAGAGTCACCTTCTCTAAAGGCATATAAAATGACGGCACAAACCACATTCGCAAGCAAAGCAATCACACCAATCACCCCCATGGTCATAGCTTCAGGTGGAATTCCCAAAGCATAGGCATAGATCACTTTACCAATCACCACTAAGCCAAACAACGCCATGGTCATGCCTTTGAGCAGTGCCACTGTCGCCCGCCAATACAAACTCGCACCAAGCACCGCAAGTGAAATACCATAGTTGACTGCATCACCAAAGAAATCTAAAGAATCGGCCCATAAGGATGATGAATGTGCATAAGCTCCACCAATAAGCTCCACCACAAACATGGCTAAATTGATCAATAAGGCAATCCACAATACCGTTCTAAACTTACTATTTGGCTTTTGCGGTGCGGGTGCACAACTGCAAGAAGAACATGCCATATACACAACCTCTATCCAGACCTAATCATTTTCTATTATGATTAAAAACTATGGAGTCGCTCTAAGGTCAAGCAAAATGAATCAACAAAACTCATCTCCTGTTTATTTGATGAAAGACTTAGTCCATAAAACAGGATTAAGTGCCGATACCATTCGTTTTTATGAAAAAAAGCATTTATTAGAGCCTTCTTTTCGCGGGGACAATAACTATCGCTATTATCAAGATGATGCACTTAAACGACTCATTTTTATCAAACGTTGCCGCGCGCTAGATATCTCACTCAAAGAAATTGAATACCTGATTGAACTGGAACAAAAGCCTCAACAAGACTGTAGTGCGGTCAATCAACTGATCGATGAACATTTAAAACAAGTCGAACGAAAAATCATTGAATTGCAAAAATTCCAGATACAGCTACAACAGCTTCGACAGTCCTGCTCAACTCAATCAACCATTGATGATTGTCAAATTCTAAGACATCTTGAAGCAGGACTTACAGATGCATAAAACACATCAACGTAGAATTTAGAATATGGGTATTACTCAGTTTTGCTACCTATTTACTTGAACCATTCGTGGGCAATGCAGGATTTTTATCCTTATTTTATTTAATTTTTTTATAAATTCACAAATAAAAGAATCTAGCTTCACATCAAATCTAATAAAATAATCCCTAATTATTTCGGATAAAAGGCCGCAAAGAACTCTAGCTTTTTGATGATTAGCGCCTCAGGTAATTTTTATATAACCGATCTTTTACTTTATAAAACAAGGATATTTAAATTTACTTCTATCCTTAGCCACATAAAACCATAGATCTAGATATTTATCATTAAGCACTCAAATCCAGCGTTTGAACATGTAATTTTCGCGTCTATAACCGTTTAAATTCCGAGTTGTTTACTAGGTTGAATCTATTTTTTAAAGCCCTACAATAAACCCATATTTTTTTTATGCCTTAGTTTAATCATGAGCATTCATCACGTTACTGAACTTCTTTCTCCTGCAGGTTCGCTTAAAAATATGCGTTATGCATTTGCCTATGGTGCAGATGCAGTCTATGCCGGACAACCTCGTTACAGTTTACGTGTGCGCAATAATGAATTTGACCATGACAATCTGGCTATCGGCATTCAAGAAGCGCATAACTTAGGCAAAAAGTTTTATGTGGTCGTCAACATTCAACCGCATAACTCGAAACTCAAAAACTTTATTCGTGACCTCGCACCTGTGGTTGCAATGCACCCCGATGCCTTGATCATGTCGGATCCAGGCCTGATTATGATGGTACGTGAGCATTTTCCAGACATGGATGTGCATCTTTCCGTTCAGGCCAATGCCGTCAACTGGGCTACTGTGAAGTTTTGGAAAAATATGGGCCTGACTCGAGTCATTTTGTCTCGTGAATTATCCATTGATGAAATTGAAGAAATTAAGCAGCAAGTGCCTGACATGGAAATTGAGGTTTTTGTGCATGGCGCGCTATGCATGGCATACTCTGGACGTTGTATGCTTTCAGGCTATATGAATAAACGTGATGCCAATCAAGGGGCATGTACCAATGCCTGCCGTTGGGAATATAAAGTACATCAGACTCAGCAAGATGAAAATGGTGATGTGATCCCAGTCCAAAATCTAAATACAAGCTCCAACTGCTGTTCAAGCTCTGATGCTGATGAACTGCATATGCAAGCACAACATCAGTTCGATGAACCCGTATTACTACAACGTCATGATGAAGACATGTTTGCTGCTGAAGAAGACGAACATGGTACTTACTTTATGAACTCAAAAGACTTACGCGCGGTGCAACACGTTGAGCGTTTAACCCAAATGGGGATCCATTCTTTAAAAATTGAAGGACGCACCAAGTCTTATTTTTACTGTGCCCGTACAGCACAAATTTATCGTAAAGCCATAGATGATGCTATCGCCGGTAAACCTTTCGATTCCTCACTCATGACACAACTCGAAGGTCTGGCCAACCGTGGTTATACCGAAGGTTTTTTACGTCGCCACGTGCATAGCGAATATCAAAATTATGAAAATGGTTCATCCAGTTTTGACCATCAACAATACTGCGGTGAAATTTTGGAACACAATGGCGATTATCTGAAAGTCGATGTCAAAAACCGTTTTGTAGTGGGCGATGTACTCGAACTCATGACCACTTCAGGCAACATCACTTTTAAACTGACAGAAATCCTCGATAAAAAAGGCAATCCAATACTTGAAGCGAAAGGCTCAGGTCATGTGGTTGAAATCCCTGTTCCTGCTGATGTCGACATGCGCTATGCCCTACTCATTCGTAACTTACCGCATTCAAATGCCGACATTTCAGCGCCTGCCTTGGCCTATGTTGCAAGCTGACTGGGGATAATGTTATGGCACTACAAATAACGGATGCTTGTATTAACTGTGATATGTGTCTTCCCGAATGTCCCAATACCGCTATTTTTGAAGGTGATAAAATTTATGAAATAGACGTCAGCCGTTGCACCGAGTGTGTTGGTTTTTATGACACCCAAACCTGTGTCGATGTTTGCCCAATTGCTTGTATCGAGCCACATCCAGAACACGTTGAAACACAGCAACAATTGTTAGAAAAATTTAAAGGATTGAACTTATTTAGCGTCTAACCTTGGGGAAAGTAGAAAAGAAACCGAGTACTGACCACACTCAGAGTTTCAAAACAAAAACTGGGCAAAGAATAACAATAAACAACAACTAAATGAAAAAGCCAAAGTGACTGGAGAGCACTTTGGCTTTTTCTTTGTACAAGATATTTGCTTTAAACGAAAAAAAGGAACTGAGCTGTTAGCGACCCAGTTCCTATCAAGGGTAAAACCAAAGATCAGCGATACAACATAAAGGGAAAAAGCCAACGTATATTTTGGGAGAGCGTTGGCTTTTTCATTTCACACTTACAGCCCAGAACGAATAATATAATCAAAAGCAGACAGAGCGGCTTTCGCGCCTTCACCTGTGGCAATGATGATTTGCTTGTAAGGTACTGTCGTACAGTCACCTGCGGCAAATACACCTTTGACATTGGTTTCGTTGCGATCGTTAATTACAATCTCACCACGGTTTGAAAGCTCAACAGCAGTCTCTTTTAAGAAATCAGTGTTTGGTAATAAACCAATTTGCACAAAGATTCCTGCAAGCTCAACCGTATGTTCTACATCAGTTGCACGGTCTTTATATTTCAATGCCGTCACTTGTGAACCATCACCCACAACTTCGGTCGAGAGTGCATTCAGGATCACCGTAGTGTTAGGCAAACTATGCAATTTGTCTTGCAACACTTGGTCGGCACGTAGTTTGGTATCAAACTCAACCAAAGTCACATGTTCTACAATCCCAGCAAGATCAATCGCAGCTTCGACACCTGAGTTCCCCCCGCCAATTACTGCTACACGTTTGCCTTTAAACAGTGGACCATCACAGTGTGGGCAGTAGGCAACACCGCGGGTACGGTATTCTGCTTCGCCCGGCACATTCATTTCTCTCCAACGTGCACCTGTTGAAAGAATCACAGTTTTAGATTCAAGCTTCGCACCATTTTCTAAAGTGACTTCAACCAAGCCATTCGCGGTCTCATCTGCACCTTTGATGTTAGAAACACGTTGTAAGTTCATGATGTCCACACCGTACTCACGTACATGTGCTTCCATTTCAGCAGCAAACTTAGGCCCTTGGGTCTTTTGAATCGAGGTATAGTTTTCAATGTCCATGGTGTCCATGACTTGACCACCCATCCGTTCAGCCACGATCCCTGTTTTAATGCCTTTACGCGCTGCGTAAATGGCAGAGGTATTTCCCGCAGGACCACCACCAATCACTAAAACATCAAAAGCATCTTTGGCATTGAGTTTTTTAGCTTCTTTGGCTGCGGAATGGGTATCCAGTTTGGCAATAATTTCTTCCAAGGTCATACGGCCTTGACCAATATGGTTGTTGTCTTGGAACACCATCGGTACAGCCATGATTTTGCGTTCTTCAACTTCGTCTTGGAAGAATGCACCATCAATCATAGTGGCTGTCGTGCCTGGATTGTAAATGGCAATCAGGTTTAAGGCTTGCACCACGTCTGGACAGTTATGACAGCTTAAAGAGACAAATACGTCAAAGTCAGACTGAATACCCAAACCTTTGATTGAAGCTAAAACTTCATCTGATACTTTGGGTGCATAACCTGAGGTTTGTAACAATGCCAAAATCAAAGAGGTAAACTCATGTCCCATCGGCAAACCCGCAAAGAAAACACGCGGTTGTTCACCGGCTTTTGCTACACCAAAGCTGGGTGCACGTGAGTTTTGACCATCAAAACGTGCAGTCACCAGTGGAGACAGTGCTGCAACCTCTTCAACCAATTCTTTGATTTTGTCTGATTTCTCAGAACCATTCAAAGTCGCAACCAATTCAATCGGACCTTCTAGGCGTTCAAGAAGTGTTTTTAATTGAGCTGAAGTATTTTGATCTAACATTGTTAAGCTCTCCAAAGCAGTCTGTAAAATTATTTGATAGAAGAATCATAGAGTAAATCTAAAAATAGATAAAACAGTTTGTTTTTATTTTAATAATCGGTTTTGTAGATTTAAAGATATTCATCATAAAAAGTCCCACTAAACGCAGGACTTTAAATGAAGTCAAAGCTTAGGATTCACTCTGCATCCGCTGTTCAATTCTTAAAGTTCTGGCTTTTAACTGACGCGTTAGACCAAACAAAACAAGACTCAGCACTGCCATCAGTAGCATCAAGATAAGCGAAAAGAATTGCATGACCGTAGTGAACTGTGCTGCTTGCTGAACTTGTTTTTCTACACTTGCAGCCATCGGCGTGAGTGTTTTGCCATAGAGTTGATGTTGCATCGTCCATAACTGTTCAGGCTTAAACCCATATTCAATAAAATGTGAATCATTTTTTTCTGCTTGGACCAGAGCAAGCACATGCGGAATTGCTGCATTTTTATCGACAGGTTGGTGTAACAATGCCGTTTGCGCAAGCAAATAATGTTTTACAGGCATTTGTATTTGTGACTGCTGCAAATACTGTGCTATTTCACTTTGCTGAATGTTTTTATCGTAGTGTACGATTTGCTGAAAAGCCTCGCTTTCATCATCTTTTAAATCATATTGCACATAAGTCAGCCCAGACCAAAGCAGAATAAAGGCAATCAGCCATGCCACAAACTTCAGTATAAAAGATTGAAAACGTACATAGAAAAAATGAATTTTTCGTGCATAGTGCACCAGTATGAATGCCCCAATAAAAGACACCATGATCTTGAGCACAAGCCAACCAAACCACGACAGCAAATTCAGAAAATAATCTGGCTGATGTCCTAGTGATGCTAAATTCGCATCGACACTCATGGGCATATGTAGTTGCTGTATTTCAGTGCTCAGTCCAAAAAAGCTATAGACAAAATCAGGTTGTAGAAAATAGCTAATGCTGGAGGCAATAAACAAGGCTGCACTCAACATACACCATAAACTCAGTTTACGTTGACGTTGTTTAAGTGCAACCATGCCTTGTTCAATTTGCTGAGGCTGAACAACATACTCATCTAAGGAAGGCAAGCGCTTCTCCTCTATTGACCACCCACCTCGGCATTAAGATGGTGTCGTACGATTAGAACTCGAGTCTAAAACCAATTGATTCAAATTGTCCTGCAAACTACGCAAACGTGTGGTTGCTTCAGCACGTTTCTGCATCCCTTCTTTTTGTATTTGAATCACATCATTTACTGTTTTAATGAGGGTGTTTTGTACATGTTCAAGCGTCTCAATATCAATCACTGAACGTTGATTGGCTTTTGCTGTATCTACTGAGTTTTGATGTAACAAATCGGCATTACGCTTCAATAAGTCATTGGTCGCATCGTCAATGGTATTGGCCAACTGCACACTATTCTTCTGCTCATTTAAAGAAATCGCCAAACTAATTTGATTTTTCCATGCAGGCAATGTGATGTTTTTAATCGCATAAAACTTATCGACCAACATCAAATTATTAGACTGGATAATACGAATCATCGGTAATGTTTGCATGGCTGATTGTTGTAAAACCTGCAAATCACTCACGCGTTTTTCTAAATTATTGGCTAAATGATTGAGGTCGTAAACCCTCTGCGTCGTTGTTTGGTCTTGCGCCTGTGCAGTCAGTGTTGAGATTTCCTGCTGAATTTCATCCTGTTTCAACTGACCCGCTGCGATATACACACCGAGCTGTTTATATTCACTTTGTACACCATGAAACATCCGATCGAGTGTATCAACGCGTGCTTTTAAACCAGACTGCGATTTTTCAATTTCTTTCACCAAAGTATCTATTTGTTCTTTGGTGGTATTAAAGTGCATATCAATATTATTCTTTGCCCCTTTAATTTTGCTCATCAAGCCACCGAAGAAACCTGAATTTTTCTTTTTATTTAAGATACTTGAGGTATTGAGCTGTTGTGCGACTTGTACCACCTGATTCAGCTTTTGCCCAGTTTCATCCAAGTCTTTATTTTGCACCAAATTTAACAACTCATCAGTATATCCTGAGGTTTGTGTCGCAATATTTTTACCATACTCCGCTACGGCGTTATGGTTGATTTCTGCCAACTCTTTCCGTGCTGCCAAGACCGCATTGAAGTCATCTTGTTGCAAGCCAATTTCTTGCAAATTTAACTGTTGAAACTTATGTTCAATCACTTCGGTGGTTGGCTCTACCACAAGACTGTTTTGTTCTGAGTTGGTCATAATTCACCTAATCTATTTCTTAAAGTGTTGGTTTCTGTAGTGATTTTTTTAAGGTATGAATCAATTTTTCACGGCTATTATCGAGCTTTTCCAATTCAATTGTCGAGCTTGATTGCTGCGATTGTTTGACATGATATTGCCATGCTGGAATCAAGACCTGTTGTGCCTCTTTATATCGGTCTAACAAACTCAATGAAAGCTGCTGAGACAGTTGCATTTGAGTGATCGCAATATCATTACTGCTTTGCAAAGTTTTTAAACTGTTTATTTTCTTGGATAAACGTTCTGCAAAATTATCTAAAGGATGTACATTCTTCACAAATTTAGGATATTCCATTAAAAATGCTTCAGCCGCAGATACATATTTAGCCATTTGCTCACGTAAGCCTGTTAACTGCTGATAGCGCGCCTGTGACTTTTGAATTTCAATTTGTAATTTCTGGCTGAGATGATTGGCTCGATCCAACAGCTGATCCAGTTTTTTATAGTATTCAACTTGGGTTGAACCATATTCAATATCAATTCCGAGCCACTTTTGTAGCCCATTAAATTTACGCTTCTTCAGGTATTTTTTTGAATCAGCCAATGACTGGATCAGTTGCTCAATGGTTTGGCTCAACTGTAAAGTGAGCTGCGGGTCTATTCCATTTAACAGCACAGACTGCGCTTGAATGACACTATCTGCATAATGATTGAGACGATATTGATCGTTCAGCAAAGGAACCAAATCATTACGCTGGATACTTAAAAGTTCATCTGAATTGACTGGTATATCCCTTAAAGGAACAAGAACGTCAATTTGTGCCATAGTGCTTTAACCCAATAAAGAAATTGAATAAAATCATTTTTATAGTACAGCTTTTATGTCAAATAACATGTAGATTTTTGCAAAAATGCTGTGACATCTTTTGTGCCGTAAAAATTATCACGAAGGTTATATCTGTTATTAAGTCCTCTATTCGTACTAGGACCCAAACCTATTGAGTAGAAATAAAAGATCCAATCAATACATACTCTGTTTTTATCTTCTATGGAGTTACAATCCTTTATGAAACAAAACGCATATTTGAAGTCATAAAAAAGCCATGATCAACATGGCTTTAAAATGGAGTGTTTCGATATTATAAATAATCGCCTTCACGCTCAGGTTGATAAACCACTTTTTCAATTTTGACTTTCATCATTTGACCATCTGGCTGCGGCCATTCAATTTCTTGACCTTCAGCTAAGCCAAGAATTGCTGCACCAATTGGGGCTACAACATTGACCTGTCCCTTCTCGCCTTTAAAATCATGCGGATAAACCAAAGTAATTTCAGATGCTTCTGTAGATGGTGCAATGGTCAGTAAAACTTTTGCATTCATCGTTACCACATTGGCAGGCATATCTTGTGGAGCAACAACATCGGCGCGGGCCAATTCTTCTTCAAGCAATTGCATGGTCGGTGTAAGTTTAGGCTGATGTTCTAACATCGTTTCTAAACGATGAAGATCCTGCTCAGAAATGATAATTGCTGGGTTTGCCATGTGCTGCATTCCTATTTGAATACGGTATGAATAAAATTCTTATTAAAAATAATTTATTAGCCTATAACTTCTGTTATATCAGAAATGCAGTCTAAATTACATTTCAACTGATTTTGATTTTTTAATGCTATAAAAAAAGCCCCCTTGAGGGGGCTTTCTCAAGTCAGAACTTAGTTTGCGTAAACAGGAAATTTCGCACAAACAGCTTCAACTTTCGCTTTAACAGCGTTAATCACAGCTTCGTCACCTTTGCTGTCTAGGATATCAGCGATCCAGCCAGCAAGTTCACGTACTTCAGCTTCGCCGAAACCACGAGTCGTCACAGCCGGTGTACCAATACGGATACCAGAAGTCACAAATGGTGAGCGTGGGTCATTTGGTACAGCATTTTTGTTCACAGTAATGTGAGCTGCACCTAACCATGCATCTGCTTCTTTACCTGTTACATCTTGCTTAATAAGAGATAACAAGAACAAGTGGTTTTCTGTACCGCCAGAAACGATGTCATAACCACGAGCAATAAGAACTTCAGCCATTGCTTGAGCGTTCTTCACCACTTGTTGTTGGTAAACTTTGTATTCAGGAGCCATTGCTTCTTTAAAGCAAATTGCTTTAGCCGCTACCGCATGAACCAATGGACCACCTTGGTTACCAGGGAATACAGCTGATTGTAATTTTTTCTCAATTTCTTCGTTTGCTTTTGCAAGGATTAAACCTGAACGTGGGCCACGAAGTGTTTTGTGTGTAGTGGTTGTTGTTACGTCAGCAATCTGAACTGGGCTTGGATAAACACCAGCAGCAACTAGACCAGCAACGTGAGCCATATCTACAAATAGGTAAGCACCAACTTTATCCGCGATGTCACGGAAACGCTGCCAATCTACAATTTGGCTATAAGCAGAGAAACCAGCTACGATCATACGTGGCTTGTGCTCAATTGCTAAACGTTCAACTTCTTCGTAATCAATCTCGCCAGTTTCAGGGTTTAAACCGTACTGAATTGCGTTATATGTTTTACCAGAAAAGCTTACTTTTGCACCGTGAGTCAAGTGACCACCGTGAGCCAAGCTCATACCCAAAACAGTGTCGCCTGGGTTAAGAAGGGCTAAGTAAACAGCAGAGTTTGCTTGTGAACCTGCATGCGGTTGAACGTTTGCGTAATCTGCACCGAAAAGCTCTTTAGCACGGTCAATCGCTAATTGTTCAATCACGTCTACATATTCACAACCGCCGTAGTAGCGTTTGCCTGGGTAGCCTTCAGCATATTTGTTTGTAAGTTTTGAACCTTGCGCTTCCATTACTGCTGGAGAGCAATAGTTTTCAGAAGCAATCAGTTCGATGTGCGCTTCTTGGCGAGCATCTTCATTTGTGATTGCTTGCGCGATTTCTGGATCAAATTCAGCAATTGAGATATTGGCAAACATTAGCGAGGTCCTATGAAATTAGGGCTTTTAAGCCGTGCTAAGATTGGCGCGTATTGTAGCATGAAGTTTATAAATTTCGAGAACGAACTTTACGCAGTTTTAAATAAAAAATCGCTCACGAAGCAGAACTCCATGAGCGATTTGGGTCAAAGCAAATTACTGAATTGGCATGAGAGTTTTGACATCGTCAACAATATCATCGATATTTTCACTAAACGATGTGGTATGGGTCCATTTCGTCGTTTCACTGTCATCAGTCACATAACGAATATTGTTTCCAGCTTGAGAAGCTCCAGCATATAAAATATTCGTAATCGCTCTTGGAACAGTCGTGTCATTGGTACCTTGATAAATAATAATTGGCGCTGTTTGTTTGACCTTCAAAGGCTGAGATGTGTTATCTAAAAAGTTTTTTATGACTGGCAAATCAAGGAATCCTGTTTTTGGGTAATACCCATTTAATGTGTTATATGTATTCGCAGAAATATTCATTTCCGTATAGTAATTTACAGAAACAGTCCCTGAACATGCCGATTCAGCTGTTCGTGCAATACGGGCTGCTTCAGACTCAAACACTTGCCCGTACAAAGTTATATTGGGCGGATTTTGCATACCTGCAGTGATGAGTGCAGCATAGGTATTCAATGAAGTATAAGTTCCTACCTGCTGAATTGCTGGCAAATTTGCAACACTTGCAGCCCCCACTTGAAAGATTGTTTTTAAATTAGACGCAGGTGCAATTGCGACTGTCCCCTTGTAATCTAACTGCGCGCGACTTTGATATTCGCCAGCACCTAAAGCAGCATGACCACCCTGTGAGTGTCCAACCGTCACCCAGTTTTTTGAAACCGATTTACCTTGCTTGGTTAAGTAGTCACGTGTTGCAACTACTGCATCTGTAATCGAAAAAGCTTCACTTTTTAAATTAAGATAAGGGTGGGCTTCTGTACCACTTGGCTCTCCCAGTCCTTCGTAATCGGGAGCAACAACAACATATCCCGCGCTAAGTAACTCATTAATCATCGATTTTACATCAGGATCCATAGAAGATTTACTTGGCGCGCAAATATCAGCAACACCTGTAGTACCATGTGCCCACACCACTATTGGCCAACCTTTCGCCGGAGCTACTATTTTAGGGGTAAAAAGCAATGCTGTTGCGCGAGTTTCTTTATTGTCCTGACCCAGCATTTTATAAGTCATGACCACACTTTCACCAGCGGTAGCTGACATATCTGTAGCTGTATATGCTGTTGGCGTAGTTACGACTGGATTAACAATATTATTTTTAGGAATCCCATCATCCACACCAACAGAAGTTGAATCGCCATCCCCTCCTCCACAGGCTGTTAAAACAAGCATAGAACTACTGACGAACACGGCCAATATATGTTTTTTCATCTTAAAATTCCTTAATGACATTTTTTCTTGTTGTAACGATTCAAATCACTTGAATACATTAATGATTTACGCCTCAAAATGACGCATGGCAAGACCATTTACGAGAATGATACAAAGTGAACATTGGCTGCAAATTCATACTCGCCTTTGTTATAAAAACTAGTGACTTGAAGTTTAAAATAAATCCTGATCCTACAACTGAATTGAGGTAGTGAGCTCTTCTCTAGCCTTTGTTTGAACAGAGTCCCAAAGAATTATTTTAATTTTAAGCAATCATTTTCCTTTTCAACCCGCCTAAATAAATCGACAAGTAGCTTCCAACTTTTCCCTTGCTTAATAAAGCCTGATCTCTAATCACCTAGGTTCACCAGATGATTTAAACAACATCACCGCACAAAATCAGCGAATAAACCACAAATCTGGCAGTCATAGGCTGTCTTGATAGTCTTGAAAATGATAAATTTATTCAGCTTTTAATTTTCGGATATGCACATGCAAGCCATTATTCTCGACACAGAAACCCATACCTTAAATGGTCAACCCATTGAGATTGCATATGCACCGATTGAAATTGAAAATGGCAAATTAAGCCTAGATAAAAGCCAAGTATTTGATCAGCTCTATACCGTCGATGAACCAATCTCATTCGCAGCGATGGCTGTGCATCATATTTTAGAGTCAGACCTCGTTGGGAAGCCTCACTATACGACCTTTAAACTCCCTGCAGAGACGCAATACATCATTGGTCATAATATTGATTATGATATTCGTGCTATCGAAAAATGTGGTGTCGATACTTCTCATATTAAAGCGATTTGTACACTCGCCCTTGCACGTTTGGTCTGGCCTGATGCTGAAGCCCACAATATTTCGGCACTCATTTATATGATTTCAAAAGGCAGTGAAAAAGCTCGTGAAATGATTAAAAAAGCTCATCGTGCCGATATGGATATTATTTTAACGGCCAATATTTTAATGCATGTGGTTCATCAATTAAAAATAAACAGCATGGAGCAATTATTTGCTGTCTCTGAAGATGCTCGTATTCCGCGTGTCATTAATTTTGGCAAGCATCGCGGCACAGCGATTGCCGAACTCCCTGCTGACTATATTCAGTGGTTAATGCGTCAAGATGAACTCGACCCATACTTACGTAAAGCTTTAGAAAATACGAGCATTAAAACGCTCTAAAATGTATTGTCATAAATTCTTAATATTGTTGTAATTTTCACCCTGTATGTTCAGCCTTAATTTATTTTTTCGGGGGAGTAAATTAAGGTATGAATCATTATCAAAAAACAGCACTAGGTTTAGATGCTTTACAACAACGTCATATCCCACTCAATGCGCGTCAAAGACGACTATTGGTTTTAATTGGTACAGAAGATTTTGAACAATTGGCTGACCAGTTCAAACAACGCATCGCAACGCCTGAAATCCTCGGACAATTAATTGAATTGGGTTTAATTCATTCCACACAAACAGCTCACGTCTCTAGCCCAATAGAGCCTCTATCCGAATCTCAACCACCTGCCTCACTACTAGAAAATAGTCAAAATAGCGTCAATCCAATAGATTTAGACAGCAAAGCGCAGACTCCTACACCACCCACTCCTACACAAAGCCCAGCCCAACCGCTTAAAGCTTATAGCTTTGAAGAAACACGCGATTTGATGATGAGCTTATTACAACGTTATTGTGGCTTAATGGCAAAACAACTCATTCTTCAAATTCAATCGGCGACAGACTTACACAGTCTCAAACGCTGCCAAATGCAATGGATTACGACGTTACAGGAAAGTCGAATAGAACCCACAGTACTCAACCAACACTTACAACAGATCAATCATTCACTGTTGCGTTTGCAAGCAGCTTAAATAAATTCAACGAATAATTGAGTCTTTTTCTGTCTTAGTTAAGATTTAAAGACTACAAGTTTTATTAAAAACTCTTGTCTTATATTTTTTTCATACAATAAATCTTAATGTCTTTCATCGACTTTTTCAGACTTTGGCACAATAGTTCCTTGAACCATTCATCAAATAGCTTGATAAATAGGAACTATGTGTGAAGTGATATCCTAATTTCACTTTATGATCTTCAATATAATCGCTCAAAAAAATTATCCCTTATCTTCAGCGATGGGATAACTTAACTTGATATAGATCGCCCATAAAAAACCCATGTAAACATGGGCTTTTTTCAATAGGGTTAATCAACAACTCGGTATATATTTTCCGTTTGCCGACTTTCAAATAACAGTTCAATACTAGGCAGAATCACTTCACCATCAACAACGATATGTTCAATTCGTTTAAACAAATCCAAACGTTCTGCTTCGGAGTTTTCAGGTACTTGCCTTAACTGGGCCTTCACATTATAAGTTTGGCTGTATTGGTCCTTTACCTTTACATCTACAAGCTGAGTCATGGTCATTTTCCTTTTCTTTTTTTAGCTCTGCTTAATCTTATAGCACAAGTTTTTTCCAACACCTCCCCAAGAGTTGTTAGAATTTATCGCAATGTTAATTTATATAAATATTTTCAAAATCATAACTATAAATCATAAACTTAAATCAAATATGCTTAACAACTAAGATACATAGTCATATTTTTTCACATAAAAAAAGCTCGCATTGCTGCGAGCTTTTCTATGTTGGAAGGCTAGTGCTGATTTATTGTTTGAACATTTCGTTCCAAACTCAACGAGCTGTCATTGATCCGTCCAACTACATCGTAGCGTCTTAGTTATCGACCTACTGTAAGTAGAATATAAAAGCATTTTTCACTCTCGACAAGAGCCCATGACATTTCGAAACAACTGTACAAATAAAAGCCAATTGATATTTTTTAAAAATAAGAGACCATACTGAAAGGCAAAACCGAGAGGCTTTGTTGCATAAACCTATCTGTAAAGGGTTTTT
>NZ_JBICLH010000049.1:0-777 GCF_043105125.1 Acinetobacter sp. TYF_19 | reverse complement strand
TTGAGTCGATGATGTTCCCTTTAAAAAGTACTTAGAGACCGAAAACCCTGTTGATTAGACACACTTCACCCTGAGGCTGACCATAATAAAATGACGATGCTTGTCCTTTACGTAGTGCACGCATGACTTCAATACCTTTAATTGTGGCATAAGCCGTCTTCATAGATTTGAATCCTAATGTGGCCCTGATGATCCGCTTTAGCTTGCCATGATCACATTCAATCACGTTATTTTTATACTTAATCTGCCTGTGCTCAAGGTCTGGTGGACATTTACCTTCCCGTTTTAACCGTGATAAAGCACGTCCATATGTGGGTGCTTTATCCGTGTTGATCACTTGTGGAATTTGCCACTTCTTCACATTATTTAAAATTTTTCCAAGAAAACAATATGCTGATTTGGTATTACGTCTAGAAGAAAGATAAAAATCAATGGTATCGCCACGTTGATCGACTGCACGATACAGATAAGACCATCGTCCATTCACTTTTACATAGGTTTCATCAATATGCCACGAGCTCAGATCTGTAGGATTACGCCAATACCAGCGTAAACGTTTTTCTATTTCAGGAGCATAACGTTGAACCCAACGGTAAATAGTCGTGTGATCAACATTCACACCCCGTTCGGCCAGCATTTCCTGCAGTTCACGATAGCTAATGCCATATTTACAATACCAGCGCACAGCCCAAAGAATGATTTCGCCCTGAAAATGCCGACCATGGAAAGGATTCATATGCTGCACCTTTAGCTAAAACAGTCTTCAGCTTACCATTC